>JAYVSP010000686.1:0-5353 GCA_043775215.1 Planctomyces sp.
CTTGTTTAACCCCAACGCCATCGGCGTGGGCGCGACGTGGAATCACGACTTACGTCGCGCGCACGCCGTTGGCGTAGCGGTTAAACGAATACTCCGACAGGCCGCAAGGGCCTGGGCCACAAGTTTCGGGATTGGTGCTCTACACCGACGGCGAGCATCGTACTCTTCAGGACAACGGTCATGCGACTCCACACGATTCTTGAATTGACGTTGATTGTGTTGGCCGTTGGCGAGCTTCCGTCGTTGTTGGCTGCCGAGCAACGGTCGCCGAATATCGTCTTCATCTTGGCCGATGACTTGGGGATCAACGATCTCAGTTGCTATGGCCGCCAGGATCAGGCCACGCCTCGCCTGGATCGCCTGGCAGAACAAGGGATGCGGTTCACATCGGCGTATTGTGCTCAGCCGATTTGCTCGCCGTCGCGCGCGGCGATCATTTCTGGGCTGACTCCCGCGCGGTTGCATCTCACGACATTCTTGCCCGGTCGAGCAAACGCTCCGTCGCAAATGTTGCTGCATCCCCAGATCGCGATGCAGTTGCCGCTGGAGCACAAAACAATTGCCGAGCACCTCAAAGCCGCGGGCTACGCAACGGCCTGTATTGGCAAGTGGCATCTCGGTGGAGCGGGTTTTGGGCCGAAGGAACAAGGATTTGATGTCGTCCATGCCGGCACGCCCAACACAACTCCCAGTGCCGACGAGGGAGGCAAAGGGGAGTACGACTTGACCGCTCACGCGATCGACTTCGTGCGGGCCAACAAGGATCGTCCGTTCTTTCTCTATCTGCCGCACAACAATCCACACATCCCGCTGGCGGCTAAGAGTGAACTGATCGACAAATTCAAGGACAGCTTCAACCCGATGTACGCGGCGGTGGTCAACACGTTGGATCACAGCGTCGGCCAACTGCTGGACGTGCTGGATGAGTTGAAGCTAGCGGACAACACGCTGATCGTCTTCACGTCGGATAACGGAGGAGTCCATCTCCCCGAATTGAAGGAGGATGCGCCGACACACAACACTCCGTTCCGCGCCGGAAAGGGCTATGTCTATGAAGGTGGCGTTCGCATTCCCTTGATTGTGCGGCTGCCTGGAGTCGTCCCGGCTGGGAAGGTCGTCGAGACACCGGTCATCAACACCGACTGGTTACCGACGATCCTTGACCTGTGCCGAGTGCCGTTGGAGGCGAAGGCTTCAGATGGCATGACCCTCATGCCATTGCTGCGCGGCGGTGCGTTGGCGGATCGGCCGCTGATGTGGCACTTCCCGCATTACAACAATCAAGGAGGCCGTCCCGCCGGTGCGATCCGGATCGCAAACTGGAAACTGATTGAGCACTACGAAGATGGCCGCGTCGAGTTGTTTAATCTCGCGAACGACCTCGGTGAGCAACACGATCTGTCGGCGAAAGAACCGCAGCGCGTCACAGGATTGAAGACGCAGTTGGCGGCATGGCGAATTTCGGTCGGAGCGCAAGGGAACTCACCGAATCCAGACTTTGATCCCGCGTGGCACAAGCGGCTGTATTCCGACATCGACACGTCGTCGCTGAAGCCGGATATGACTGCCGCTGCGATGCGGCCGAAACTCGAAGCCTGGCGATCGGGCATGGATGCCATTGTCGCGAAGCCGAAGAAGTGAGGCGGTGTCGGTTCGCTCACAATTTGCCGAGCGACTGCTTATGCTTTTCCCGCTCATCGAATAACCAACATTCAACGTTTCCACCTGCCTTGGGGAGTCCCGTCATGCGTGTTTTGTTGTCGCTCTGCTTGTTCGCCGTCTGTGCGAGTCCGTTGATTGCCGAGAATTGGCCGAGCTGGCGCGGGCCGACCAATAACGGAGTCGCGTCGGGCAAGAATTTTCCGACTGAGTGGAGCACAACGAAGAACGTCGCCTGGAAGGTCGAGTTGCCGGGCAAAGGCGCTTCGACGCCGGTCGTGTGGGGCGAGAACATCTTCGTGACGTGCGGTGTGGATGGAAAGAACACTCTGCTGGCGTTCGACCGCGCCGGAAAAGAAAAGTGGCGTGTCGCACTCGGCAGCGAAAAGATCGGCAAGCACAAGAAGGCGACCGGCTGCAATCCGTCTGCGGTTACCGATGGTCAGCACGTCTTCACATATTTCAAGAGTGGCGATTTGGCGTGCGTCGACTTCAACGGCAAGGTGGTTTGGCAACTCAATATTCAGGATAAGTTCGGCGAGGACACGCTGTGGTGGGATTTGGGAACTTCGCCCGTGTTGACGAAGGCTCATTGCGTTGTCGCCGTGATGCAGACGGGGCCGTCCTATTTGGTCGCACTCGACAAAGCAACGGGAAATCTCGCCTGGAAGCAAGACCGCAACTTGGGGGCTCCCGAAGAGGCGGCTCAAAGTTACTCGACGCCGGTTGTGCTGAATGACAATGGCCAGGAAACGCTCGTCGTGTTGGGCGCCGATCACGTGACGGCTCATGACGCTACGACCGGCAAGGAACTGTGGCGCGTCGGTGGCTTGAATCCGACCGGCCACAAGTATTTCCGATCGATTGCTTCGGCGGTCGTCTCGGACGGGATTGTGGTCGCTCCGTATGCTCGCAACGAAATCGTGACGGCGATCAAGTTGGGCGGCAGTGGCGACGTCACAAAGACACATGTCGTGTGGCAAAAGATCAAAGCGGGCATCGGCACCGATGTTCCGACTCCGGCGGCGGTCGATGGTCGAGTCTACTTGCTGGCCGACAAAGGAGAGGTCACCTGCTACGACATCAAGACTGGCGAACCGATTTGGTCGGGGCAGCCGGAAAAGAACCGTGGTGGCTTCAGTGCGTCCCCGATTGTGGTGGACGGAAAGGTCTACATCACGCGTGAGGACGGCAAGACGTTCGTGCTCTCACAAGGCCCGGAGTTCAAAGTGCTCGCCGCGAATGAACTCGACGGTTTCGTGGTTGCAACGCCGGTCTTCACCGACAGCCACATTCTGATTCGGACCGACTCGCACCTGTACTGCATCGGCGAATAGCCGCGTTTCCCCTCACTGGCACATCAGGCTAGAGCGTCGTCGGATCTACAAACGGGGGTTCTTGTGGGTGAGCGGCAAGGCGCTCACAACCCCTGAATCATGACCTGACGACGCGCTAGGGCTAGAGACGAACGAAGCCGGAGCCGGTTCATGTCTTCCACGAACGAGGGCGACGCAGAATTGCTGGACTGTCTGCGATTGCACGTTGTTCCCGGCATTGGACCGCGGCATTCGCAGCTTTTGTTGGATCACTTTGGATCGCCGCAGGCCGTGCTTGGGGCCAGTATCGCTCAGTTGCAAGAAGTCGACGGCGTCGGGCCGAAGATCGCACAACTGATCGCGGCGGCGAAGCTTGGTCGAGATGCCGAACAAGAATTGGCGGAGTCAAAACGTCTCGGCATTCGACTGTTGCAGCGAGGCACCGACGACTATCCGCGCGCGATTGCTCGCATCTGCGATGCACCATTGCTGCTGTACTGCAAAGGGGAAATCCGGCCGCAGGACGAATTGGCCGTGGCGATTGTCGGTTCGCGGCGTTGCACGGTGTACGGCAAACAGCAGGCAGAGAAGTTCGCATCGGCGTTGGCTCAAGCGGGCGTGACGATCGTCAGCGGCTTGGCACGAGGGATTGATGCAGCGGCTCACCAGGGAGCGATCTCGGTTCGTGGCCGCACCATCGCCGTGATGGGTACGGGCTTGGCCGAGATTTATCCACCGGAGCATGTCGAACTCGCCGAGCAAGTCGTGGCTCACGGAGCGATGGTGACGGAGTTCAAACTCACTCAGCGGCCACATGTGGGATTGTTTCCGCAGCGGAATCGAATCATCAGCGGATTGTCGCTGGCGGTCGTCGTGGTCGAAGCGAGTCGCAGTAGCGGCGCGCTGCACACAGCTCGGCACGCGATGGAGCAGGGGAGGGAAGTGCTCGCGATTCCCGGCCGCATCGACAGTCTCGCCAGCGAAGGCTGTCACGATCTGATCCGCGACGGCGCGACATTAGTCCGGCACGTCGATGACATCATGGCCGCGATCGGCCCACTCACAAAACCGGTCATCGCGACATCGGACTCCAACAACACGACGACCGTTCACAGCCTGCGCGAACTGTCGCTCAACGAGATCGAGCGGCATGTGCTGAACCTGATCACCGCCGACCCGACGCATCAAGACCAGATCATCACTGCCACGAGTTTGGAACCGCCGCGAGTCCTCTCGACATTGACGGTTCTGGAAATGAAACGCCTGATCCGCCGCCAGCCAGGAGGTTTCTTCATCCGCTCGCCGTGGTAGCATTCGCCGGACAGCGCGGTTGCAAAAGAGTCAACTCGTTCGTCAAGTATCTGTTCCAGGAGCCAGCCATGCCCTCACTATTTCCCGGAATGGACCCGTTCATTGAAAGCCAAAAATGGAAAGGGTTCCATGCCAGCTTTATTCCAAATATCGGCGCGGCGCTGACGGCTGTCGTGCGACCGCGATACGTCGTCGATATTGAGGAAAACGTCTATTTGGCTCGTGAAGATGGGGACTTGCTACGGATCATTGCCCCGGATTTGGCGATCGTCCAAAAAACGGGATGGCTAGAAACGACCGACGGAGCGATCGCCGTCGAGACCGAGCCTGCGCTGCTGACATTGCCCGCGATCGATCCGGTGGTAGAACCTTATTTGGTCATACGATCTTGCGGAAACGACGAAGTCGTTGCTGTCATCGAACTTCTTTCTCCCACGAACAAGCAATCGCGAGATGGTCGCACCGAATACCTCGCGAAACGAAACTTGGTTCTGCATAGTGACGCCAGCCTCATCGAGATTGACCTCCTGCGAGCAGGCAAGCGGCTGCCGACAGTCGAAACGTTGCCGAAGGGAGATTATTTCGCCTTCGTGACGCGCGTCGAACAGCGGCCGAAGGTCGAGGTTTATTCCTGGCCGCTCGAACGCCGCCTGCCGACGATCCCGATCCCGCTGGCTGAGGGCGATCCCGATGTTATGCTCGACCTGCAAGCGGTCTTCGACACAACCTACGATCGAGCGGGTTACGACTATTCTTTGAAGTATTCCAAACCCGTCGAGCCGCCACTGACCGAACGCCAGAAAGTCTGGGTCGCGGAAATGCTTGCCAAAATGAAAGTCACAGAAACATCAAGCAAGGATTAGGCGGAACGTGCTAAATGACCGCGCGTAATTCGTGCCGATGGTCAAGAAACGATGCGACATCAGCCGGAACGCGCTAGCGTCCGGTTTCTACCGATCCGATCCGATCCGGACGCTAGCCCGGATTATCCACGTCGATATTCAAGCCTGAAGCGCAAGCGAAGCTAGGCGAACAGGTCTGCTTCGCTTGCGCTTTTTGAAGTTGCG
>JAYVSP010000687.1:0-7442 GCA_043775215.1 Planctomyces sp.
CTGGATCCACCGAGCCCGCCAGGCCACCGGCACACGAATCCACCACCGCCAACCCCTTGCCGCCGCCTAATCACATTCGCAAACCGCGTCGCACGCCCCATTCCGTGCATCCGATTTGCAACTCGGCAAGAGGACGATCGGAACGGATCCCCGTCGCGGTCGATCAATGCTGCGGTTTGACCACGCGCTTGGTAGCGGACTCCCGTACGATGGTTTTTGTTGGCGTGAATGGAGAGCGATGCGGAGTTTGCTCAAGCGGTAGTGGATTCGCGGGAGCGATTGGGCCGTGGCCCCGGCATCTCCTCTACGCCAAAGATTCAAGCAATGCTTTCTCGTCAACATTTGATTCGATCGGGTCCATGAGCAAAACGGCGTTGACCAACTTATCGGCATCGTTTCCGTCAATCGTGCGGTAGGAGCCAACTGCCGTGCTCTCCAACAACGCAATGAGTTCATCGCCAAAGAACGGTCTCCGTCGTCGAATCGCATCAAGATTGTCTTGGACACGCTCGAACAATCGCACGAGGAACGATTGCTCCATGAGAACCAGCCTAATTTGGCGAGCTTCACCAGAGACTCCATTCTTTCCCAAAACATGCTCCGCACACTTCTTCATGCGAGCGTGGGCAAGATGATTCGAAATGATGACGTGAGCTCGTGGACGTTGTTTGTCGCCGAAGAGAGCGCGGCGATTCGATGAGAGTTTTTTGAGGTACTGAGTGACTTTCCTGCATTCGTCAATATTGAAATCGTAGCCCTGATTACGGCTCGAATACTTTGAGTCGTAGCTCCAGTTCCACGAGCCTACATCGCGAATCGAATTGCTTTGATAATTTGGCAGGCACACATATCCATCCGGCTCTACTTTGCCCTTGCGACCGAGTTGATACGTGTAGGGAAACATCACGCGGAGAATACTGAAGACGTCGACTTCGTAATCGTCACCGCTCATCGTGACGCTCGGAGAAACGATTCGGTCGTAGGCCATCTTGGCCGCGCGTTGGATACGGTGTTCGTGACTTCGCAGTAGTCGTTGAATTGTGTCTCCAACCAACTGAATTGCTTCTGCACGGCCCTCTTCATCGCGACCCGCTGCTAACAAGTATGCCAAACTTGCGTGGCCCCTTGCTTCGTCATCGACGAAGACGTGTCGCTCGTCGGTCGTTGCATGGACTGCAAGAACCGGAAGTCCGGTTCGATCGAACGCCTTTTGAACCGCAGCCGGCAAATGGTCGTGAAGCAAGAGGCAAATAGTCGCTTCTGAGCCATTCTCGTTTGGAACTCTCAGCGGAAAGTATTCTTGTCCGTCCAACTCATGCGCATTTTCAAGTTTGAATTGTCCCAACCAGCTCATGGATTCTCGCAAAAAAGTAAGACACCCAACCGGATTGCGAACGTAGGTTCGCACGTTTGTATCTACAACATCTTCGTCGCAAGAGCGGCATACCGACTGTTTGACATCGCTCACCAAATCGCCGAATGACCGGCACAGCCCGTTTCGTCAGGAGCGGATTTGGCGAGAGGCCGTCGTGAGAATCTCACGGTCAAGAAGGTCGCGAAAATCTTCGCGGTGATGGCCTAGCACGTCTTCGTCGGACTTCACGCAAAGCAAATACCCAATACATGCAATCGAATCAGTGCGACTATTTCCTGGAGGAAGCCACTGGCCGACAGGTACATGAAATGTCGATTGAAATGCTGCTTCAAAATTAGCTTGGGTAGTTGGTTCCCAGCCGGCATTATCGAACTTGAATCGAATCGCGCCATTCTTGAGTTGCTCAGTCTTCAATTCCGCGAGACGCCCACCAAAGAGAACTTTCAGCGAGGAAACGTCACTGGGGCTGTGGACTTGAATTACCGCCTTCTCACGGAGCCGAATCAAGGCTGTTCGGAGCGACGGTTCAAAATCAGCGGCATCGAGACACAACGAAGCCGACCCAGTCAACGGCGATCGCCGAAATGTGATACCCACGAGTTGCAAGTCATCCTCGCGGTAGCCACCCAAAACAGCGTCTTGGAACTTCGACAAATCAAAGCTCTGATAGCCGGTCTTCCCAAGAGATTTCAATTCCGTCGCCAGGATATCCCGAAGTTCGTTGACGACTGCTTCGGTAATCGTCCTGCTGCCGCCCCGAAAAATTACTCGCTTTTCAGACGGGACAAAGCCCACCAAACAAAGACCGCAACCGTGTAGCACAGAGTAGCTACGCTTGAAATCTCGCTTAACGACGGCTCCGTACTCACGAACGAACGCGCAAATCGTGGTTCCATCCAACAGGTCATGGACCTTTAACAGCGACACGCCACGGTCGTCGTTAGAGCGTTGGATTGCTAACGCGAGACGCCCCGATGCTTTGCTAAGTCGCGTTGAGATTCGTAACAACTCTTTGGTTGATTCAAACTCCGACGTCGTTCGACGGCTATACCACTCGCCGCGAACATAGATTTCGGTCAAAACACCGGCACCCTGGCGATACAACATCAAGAGCCGCGTGAACGGCCTGAGCTTCTCACGCTTTCCAGAGAGTTCCAAAAGTCGTGTCATACGTTCGTTACGCACCGAAACCGGAAATACTTGGTCAAAGGTGTTTTCGATCCAAGCGGTACGTCGCCGCATGAATTCGCGCAGATGCACGATGGTCTCAACGTCAGACGACGACAACAAAGTTGACGCCAGCTCATGCTCACTCGCGCTGTCTCGATGGTGAAGGCCACATTCATCACACAACAGACGCAGGTTCCCCCGTCCGATCTTGCAAAGAATCTTCAAAGCGTCGTCACGGATCGACTCAAATTCTGGCAGTTCCCGAAGAGCTTCCGGAAAAATACCTAGCCGATGCCAGAAAACATCGTCCTCGGATGACACGAAGAGAACAGACGACGCACTACCCTTCGTCTTCTTGGCGATCGCCGTGATGGGATGTGTTCGCCTGGACGACATCAGTGTCGCTGGAATGTTGGTTGTTGCCTTTGCATTTCGACGACTACTTATTTTCTGCTGAGTTTTTGGCTTCATCGCCTCGGCACCCTTTAGAAGAGTCTTGGCCAGTCCATGAGAGCGACAAATAGAGCAAAAAACCCGGCCACACACAATATCTAGTGGTCTGGTTTCCGGAGTTGCCAATGGATGGTGTTTGGAGCCGATGAGAATGGATCTGCTGTTTGGCTGTGATGCCCGAATTCTTGGGGAACGAAGTTCAGCAATTGATCGCGATGGGTGAGGTGGATGAAGCGTAGCGAGTGCTCAACGCAGTGACTTTGCATGGCGGGCCAGTGCGGTGGGAGTCGTTTCGTATCGAGACCCGGCGTCGCAGCGCATGAAGTTCTTTTATGAAGTGATTTTGTTTGGTCACGTTCACGATGGCCTTTGGAACCAACTCCCGACGTGGGACGTTTCGCAGGCTACATCCCATGACATGATCGCTCGTGCCACCGCGCAGTGTTCTGATCTGTTGCGACAGCGTCAGGAAGAAATTCGCAAGTTTGTCCGATCGCTTTGTTATCACGTCGTGGACATTCGGGTTCGCGGCGAACTTCACCCGCAAGCGATGACCGCCGCGCTGGACTCGGCTCGCCGACCGTTATTGGCCGCCTTGGATCAAGTCCTTGTGACCGCGAGGCGGAACCTTTGCTGAGAACATGCAAAACAGGCCGGAGTGAAGCAGTTCCCAGAACCGTTCCACTCCGGCCATCCCGCGCAGAGCAACTCCGACGCTTCGACTCGGTTATTCCTTGGTCAGGTTGCGTCCCCGCAGAGCCTGCCTCCGCTTCACCGAGTGACGTGACACTGCCACCAACGCACAATTTGTGCAAACGGATTCAGGAATAGCCGGCCCCACCGGTTCATGGCCGCGGCGGACTTGTCCGGCGAGTGACTGTTCCTGAATGATGCCAACTCTCCGAAACGACTCAGATTTTCTGGGCCTCTTGGTCAATACACGATACTCACCACGCAACGTTCACTTGAATCACCCCACGAGTGAAGCGGTTTTGATTTGCTTGCTGCCAAGTCGATTCTGTCGTACCGTCAGTCCATGCTTGGTGACAGAAAACATCGACACGCGAGTCTCGTTCAGGGATTCGCCGCTGTCATCGGGATCGGTGGGACACTCGCTGTTGCCTGGATTGGCGCTGCTTGGCTGACGACTCTTTGGCTGGGGATCTTGCTGACCAGCGTGGTGGTGATTGTTCTACATCGAAAGGCGGCTGCCGACAGCAACTCGCTTGGTTTGCTTGAGACGCCGTTCTATCTCTCGCACGACACGGAAATCTTCGAGCGATACAAAAAGCTTTCGCAGCAGATGTTGCGAGTCAGCCAACGATCGAGCGCCGTCTTTCGTGACCTTGCATTGCAGCGACTCGACAAGAGAGCGGCGGATTGTGCTGCGATGGGTCAGGGTCAGATCGTCTTCTCGGAAACAGAAACATGGCGAATCGCCTACGAGCAATTGCTGCGTGATCCCGTTGTCTTCTTCTACCACTCGGTCGCGATTGTGCGCCATCCGCAGTACTGGCAGGACGCGGCGGGGATGGGAAGTATGCAGCTCAATTTTCAACTCATCGACCAGCAGATCGTGAACATCGAACGGATCGTCGTAATCGCTGATGAGCTTTGGCCGAGGAATCAAGACCTGCCCGTGGAAGAACTGCGACAGTGGATTCACGAGCAATCGGTTCACGGAATCTGGATTCGGCTGGCTCGCTTGTCTGACTTACGGAATGAACCAGACCTGATCCGCGCTCGGCTTGGGATTAGTGAGAATCAGTGGCGATTAGCGTTCCAAAGCCCTTTCCAGAAAACCTGACTCAACGACAACAACAACTTTTGAGTTGTGAGAGGTCCAAAGCTGTGTCGAGCAACAACGCTCCCAAAGCCGCGACGGCGACCGGCCATTCGGTTTTGGGTTTGCCCTGGTCGCGCAGGAAGTGAATCAGACTCGGAGTGTCATGTTCCGCGCGTAGGTTGGGACTCCGTCCCGACCCGCTCGTGATTTTCTTTCGCGGACAAGTCTTACCGCACGACCCGTTGCGCGAATCGCGATCATGCTGGCTATTCGATTTGGTCGGGACGGAGTCCCAACCTACGGCTTCCACTCGCGGGCGAATTTTAGGGCGCGTTCGTGGACGGGGTCGCTGAGGGTCTGGCCCACTGGGATGACGGCGAGCGATTCGGTTTTGGGTTTGCCCTGGTCGCGCAGGAAGTGAATCAGACTCGGAGCGTCATGTTCCGCGTGTAGGTTGGGACTCCGTCCCGACCCGCTCGTGATTTTCTTTCGCGGACAAGTCTTGCCGCACGACTCGTTGCGTGAATCGCGATCGTGCTGGCCATTCGATTTGGTCGGGACGGAGTCCCAACCTACGGCTTCCACTCGCGGGCAAATTGCAGGGCACGTTGACGGACGGGTTCGCTGATCGTCTGGTCGGACGCGATGGCGGCGAGCCATTCGGTCTGCGGCTTGCCTTGGTCACGCAGCCAATGAATCAGACTCAATGCCTCACGCTCCGCCCGCAACTCCGGCGTCCACGGCCGCGCATCCCAAACTCGAACCAGCCCTTTTTTGCCTGCGAATGCCAATTGCATTCCATCTCGGCTGAATCCTAAATTCCAGACAACGTCGGCATGTCCAAATGTCAGCAATTCCTGTCCGCTGGACACGTCCCAAAGTTTGACGGTCTGATCGTCGCTAGCGGAGGCTATCCGCTTCCCATCTGGACTAAATGCAATGTTCATCACAGCGTCGGTATGTCCCCTGAAAGTGAGCAACTCATGGCCGCTGACCGCGTCCCATAACTTCACCGTTTGATCCCCGCCTGCCGACGCCATATATGTCCCATCCGGGCTGAACTCCGCACAATTTACGCCGCCGGCATGGCCTTTCATGTTGAGCATCTCCTGTCCCGTTTCTGTATCCCATAATTTGATGATCGAGTCGTCAAAACCTCCTGATATCAGTCGCTTCCCATCGGGTCTGAATGCAACACTCCGGATGCGGCTGTCGTGTCCTTTCAAAATATGCAACGATACTCCAGTCTTCACATCCCAGATTCGTACCTGGGTGCTTGCTGATGCGAGTCGTGTTCCGTCAGGACTGAACGCGAAGCACTCGATCTGTGCCTTATGGCCATCGAGAGTGACCATTTCCTGACCGCTCGTGGCATCAAAAATTATGATCTTCCCAATGCCACTTCCTCGGAGTGCCAGCCGTTTTCCGTCGGGACTGAACGACGTTTTGATACCATCTCCTTTAAGCACTGAGTTCGCAGTTACAGTCAATGCAAGAAATAATTCCCGGCCGGTCTTCGCATTCCAGTACTTAGAGGGTGCAGATTTCGCGGTCGTCACGATGCGCGTTCCATCCGCGCTGAACGCGATGCTATCAACCACACCGCGCCCACTCGTGGGCGACTCCTGATCGTTGATTGCGTTCCATAACTTTACCGACCCATCCTGACTTGCCGAGGCTAGTCGGTTCCCATCACGACGAAACGCCACACAGGAAACTTTGCTGACGTGCCCTTTCAGCGTTAGTGGTTCTTCACCGCTGTTGAAGTCCCACACCTTCACCGTCTGATCCCAGCTGGCCGACGCGAGGCGTTTCCCATCCGAACGAAATACCACACTTGCTACTGTGCCGTTGTGTCCTTTCAATGTGTAAACCTCTTTGCCCGTGGATAGGTTCCAGACTTTCAACGTCTTATCTTCGCTTCCTGACGCGAGTTTCTTTCCATCTGGACTAAACGTGACACTCATGACCGCCGCGATGTGCCCTTTCAATGTCTGCAATTCCTGGCCGCTCCCGGTGTCCCATACTTTTATGGTCTTGTCGAGACTAGCCGACGCGAGCTGTCGGCCGTCCGGACTAAATGCGACACTCGTGATTCCTGCTGGCATCTGTTCCCGCGCCGCATCTATTATCTTTTGACCATCCGAGCTCTCTTGGTAAACCAAATGCTCCATTGTGTGCCCTTTCAATGTGAGCAAGTCACGGCCAGTTGTCGCGTCCCACATCTTTAGCTGCCCGCGGGTCGCCGATGCGAGTCGCTTTCCGTCAGTGGCAAATGCCACAGCGGTGAAAATTGACGGTTGATAGGAGGTACCGCCCTTCAACATAAGTTCCTCCTTGCCGCTCATTGCGTTCCAGACCTTCACCGGGCCATTTACGCTCACCGTCGCGACACGCTTTCCGTCCGAACTAAATGCCATGCTTGTGATTGTTTCGCCTTCGGTATGCCCTTTCAACGTAATGGCTTCCGCGGCGGACGCTGTGCTCAACAACTTCACCGCCTGGTCGTCATATACGATCGCCAGGCGAAGTCCGTCCGGACTAATTGCGGCGGTCCGGACGTCGCCTTTCAAACTGACGAGATCGATATGACTATGGCAAAGTCGGTCCCAGTAAAACCACTCAAATCCGCGCACGTCGTTTGGGACTTTCGTTTGG
>JAYVSP010000688.1:0-5393 GCA_043775215.1 Planctomyces sp.
TTGATGCTTTGTTTAACCCCAACGCCATCGGCGTGGGCGCGGTGGATACGACTCGCGCACGCCGATGGCGTTGCGGTTAAACATCTCTCAATCTCGCCCACACGAAGAATAAACGATTCCCCGTGACTGCGGCCTTGTCAGCCGAGTCAGATTCGGAATGACCAGCACTTCAGACTCTGATTGAAAGGCTCCCCACAACACATCCGATTGGAATTCGCTCGGCGGAACGCAGGGACGATGCGGCAAGGGGAACCGTCTGGCTCTCAGGACATGTGCAGTCGACAGTGCGAACAGTTCGCCCTCGTTTCGCAGGATGACCATGCGCCGCGTCGGGGATTCGGCCGGCAGTCCCAAACTCTCGTGAAGCCGCAGGGCCGGCACGGCCTGATCTCGCCATAGCACCATTCCCGCCACCTGCGGCGGCGCGAACGGCACCGGAACAACTGACAATGGCTCGACAATTTCCACGACCTGCGTGGCGCTGAGTCCACAGAAGACATCGTGCCCGGCGAATGCAGAGCCGGTCAGCGGAAACAAAACGATTCGACCTGCGCCGGAGCCAGGCACATCGGAAACCCGACTTGCGAGCGGTACTGCGCTAGCGGCCGGTTGATTCGCACAATGACCGGTGGCTAGCGCCGTGTCGCTCACGAGTTGGGATTGCGAAATGCCTGATCCCAGACGTTCGGCCGACAGAACCAAACCGAGCGAATCGTGGAAGATCACGACCGACTTGAACAGACGCCGGGCCGGATTGTTCAAGAGTGACGGAACCGCCCGAACGTGTTCGGCGGGAACCGGGATGACTCGCGATACCGCATCGACCTGAAACCCCTGCAAGCCCAAGCTCGTGCGGACCACAATGATGTGTTGGCGACGAACGTCGGTCACTGGCGTAGTCTGATCCAAACGATCTGCCAATCGGAACACGGGGACATTCTCGTCGCCCGGCGATGTCACCCAACCAATCGCCGCGTCCGGCGCGATCTGCGGTCCACTTCGCACCGTCGTCGCTTGGCACACGCTGGCCACCGACGACATCTCGAAGCAGTATGCTTCAGCGCCGATGTGGCAGCGGATCAAGTGGAGGACGTGAGACATGTTTCAATTTTTGATTTGCATTTGGACCGGGGTCAGGTCTTCAAAATTTATTTGAGACGTCGCGAATGAGGCGCGAAGTCCGTTGGAATGTCGACGTGGAATAAGAGTCAGAGTTCGATTGCGGGGCCAAAAAGGAAATTTGAAGACCTGACCCCTGTCGCTGGCATCGCCTCGCCAGCGAGCAGTCCTCGAATCAGTTTCAGGAGTTGGTCGTCCAGGTAGGGTTTAATGACGTAATCGGTCGCTCCCAATTGCAGTGCTCTTTGGCGATGTTTATCGCCGGCGCGAGAGGTCACCATGACGATGGGCGTTTCGCGGTAATCGCCTTGCGACCGCAACGAGCTGAGCAGTTCGTAGCCGTCCATGCGTGGCATCTCGATATCGAGCAAGAACAGATCCGGACAGCGTTTGGTCTTGTGCAATTGTTCGAGCGCATCGACTCCGTCCTTCGCATCCAGCACCGTCCAGCCAGCCTTCTTGAGCAAATTGGTCATGACGCGTCTCACACTGACCGAATCGTCGACGACCATGATGACCGGCTGCTCGTGACGTGGCGGTGCGGGCGGCGGCAGGACGCGGCGTGACCGAGTGACTGTTCCCGAATGACCGATCAAATCTGCCGTGTCCAAAATGGGGACGACTGAGCCGTCTCCCATCAGCGTCGCACCGATCAGTCCTTTCGCTCGACGCAAATGCGTACCGAGTGTTTTCACCACGATGTCGCGGCCGGAAAGAATCTTGTCGACCGCGAGCGCCACCTTCTGATCGCCCGCTGCCACAATCAAGACCGGTAACTGAGGCGATGACTTATCGGCGGGCTGTCGCAGCTTCAAGCGGTCTGCCAGATACAGCAGCGGCAGCGCTTCGCCAGTGACGCGGATCATCGGCGATTGGCCGAGTTGCTCGATGTCGTTGCGTTCCAGCCGCAAAATCTGAGCGACAGCAGCCATCGGCACGGCAAACGTCTCGTTCGACGCATGGACCAGCAAAGCGCGAGTGACGGCGAGCGTCATCGGCAGGCGGATCGTGATCGTCATCCCGCGGCCTGCTTGCGAATCGACACTGACCGAGCCTTTCAGTTGCAACACTTTGTCCCGCACGATGTCCATGCCGACGCCGCGGCCGGAGACTTCGCTCAGTTCGCGCGCGGTGCTGAAGCCCGGCAAGAAAATGAATTCCGTCAATTCCTGATCGCTGAGATTCGCGGCATCGGCCGGCGTGACCAAACCGATTCGCACGGCCGTTTGCCGAATCGCGTCGAGATTCAAGCCGCGTCCATCGTCGCTGACGCGGATCACGATTTGCGTCCCTTGATAAATCGCCTGAACGCGGATCGTGGCTTGTTCGGGTTTGCCACGCGACAGACGCTGCTCCGCAGACTCGATGCCGTGATCAACAGCATTGCGCAAGATGTGCATCAGCGGATCGGCCAGTTCCTCCAGCACCATTTTGTCGAGTTCGATGTCACCCCCGTGAATCAGGAAGTCGACCGATTTGCCCAGTTGACCCGAAACGACCCGCACCGTCCGCTGCAATTTTGTGGCGAGCATCGCCAGCGGGACCATCCGAATGCGCATCAGCCGGTCCTGTGTGTCGCGCGACAGCCGGCCTTGCCGATTCAGTAAGTGATCGAAGTCACTCATCAGGTTTCGCAGTTCTTGCCCGACGGTTCCGATATCGTTCGTCGTCTCGGCCAGCGACCGCGATAGCAAATGGAACTCGGAGTACCGATCCATTTCAAGCGAGTCGAACTCCTCATGACCCGCTCCTGTCCGCCGCAATACGTCCGGCAGCAAAGAGGCTCCATCGCCCCACATCCTCAGCCGCCCCCCCAACGCGCCGACGGCAAACTTCGCATCGAGTTCATGCGACGTGTTTTGCAGCCGCTCGACCGCCCGCTGGATTTCTTCAACGCACCGAGCAAAGTCCGCCATCCGCTGCTCGAACGACGTCCGATTGATGATCAGCTCGCCAACCTCCCGCACCAGCGAGTCGATTCGATCCAGCGGCACTCGCAATGATTCGGTCGGTTTCTTCAGAGCCGGTTTGCTCAATTCGCTGTTGAGTGCCTCAGAGGACGAGGAGGCGAGCGGGCGAGGGAGCGAGAACGCGACCTCGTCGTTTGCTTGTGGCGACACGACGGCTTGCGGCGACATGGATTCTTGCGGCAACACGGCTTCTTGTAGCGACACGGTCGCTTGAGGCAGCGCAGTTGCTTGAGCGTTGAGAGCTGATTCGGATTTGAGATGTGACATTTGAGATTTGAAATCCGAAATGTCAGATTTCAAATTTAAGTTTTCAGATTTCAAATCCTCCTTGCCTGCAAGCATCGCTGCTTCCGCCATCACCTCGGTCTGCATCGCGACTTCAGCAACCACATCGCTCGGCATGCCAACTTCAATCACATCGCTCGGAATACCAACTTCAGCAACATCGCTCGGCGCGACGCCTTTCGTAGTGCAAGCTTCCAGCTTGCAACTCGGCTCAGCGACTTCAGCAACCACCTCGGTCTGCATCGCGACTTCAGCAATCACATCGCTCGGAATACCAACTTCAGCAACCTCGCTCGGCGCGATGGCATTCGTAGTGCAAGCTTCTAGATTGCAACTCGGCTCAGCGACGTCGGTAATCACATCGCTCGGCTCAGCGACGTCTGTCACCGCATCGCTTGGCGTGAGTTGCAAGCTAGAAGCTTGCACTACGGAACACGGGGTAGCCGCTTCTGCCAAGACCACATCGTAGTTGTCGTACAGCCGCGCGACAGTGACCTGCATCTCGGCCGGAGCGAAGTTTCCGTGGACAAGATCCTGCAAGGTATCGGTCGTGTCGTACAGCAGCGTCAGCGTGCTGGATGTCACTTGTTGTTGCGACTCGAACAAACTGTCCAGCAAGTCCTCCATACGATGCGAGAGTCGCGAGACCAGCGGCATGCCCACGGAACCGGCCGCTCCCTTGATCGTGTGAGCTGACCGACGCACCTCCTGGACTTGGCTCATTTGTGCTGGATGTGTTTCGAGCACGGAGAGCGCCGCGTAGATCTTCCGAAGATGGTCTTCGGCCTCTTCGGTGAAGACTTCGAGCATCTCGCCCAACAGATTGTCGCGGTTGCCCAGATCAATTGATTTCGTACTTGTCCTTGATTCCGCACTTGAGAATTGAGGTTTGAATTCTGAACTTTGAGACTCTTCCGCCAACTCGGTCGTCGTGTTCTCGGTGGCGTCATTCGCGGCTGCCAGGAGTGAATGCTCAACCTCTTGTTCCACGGTCGCTGTACCGTCAGCCTCAAGTTCGACGCGCGGCAGAGTCGCGATTGTTGGCCGGCCGCCACAGATGAACTCCAATCGTTCGTGCAACATCTCCAGGAGCGACTCGTCCAAGCAGTTGTCGAGTTGCTCTTCCAGGGCGTCGACACACGCTTGCAGGCAGTCGGCGGCACTTTCAGTCGGAGGCACGGTGCGGTCAAGCAATCGCTGTATGAGGTCTTCGGCATGATGCGCCAAAAGCGTGAACTCAAGGCATCCTTCCATTCTCGCCGACTTTTTCAGCGAGTGAACACGGCGACGAACATCCGCCAGCACCTCCCAGCGAGTCAAGTCGCGCCGGAACAGATCGAGCTTGTCAGCCATTTCGTGCAAGTGATCGAGTGCGTCATCACGGAACTCGGCCCATTGATCCTCCAACGAGGGGTCAGGAATCGCAGAATTCAGAATTGGCGGATTGTGGTTTGTTAGAGGTCGAAGACTTTCTTCCGCCAATTCTGAATTGTGCGGTGCCTGACCCAGGTCGATTGGCCGGCCGGTTCCGTCAGACAGGACATTTGCCGATTCGTTTACCAAGACCTGCTGATGAAACAAACGCAGGGCTTCATCGGACAAATGTTGCTCTGGCACAGTGTCGGTAACCAAGCCGTCGGCATAAGACTCAATAACATCGTTGAGCCGTTCGAGCGTGTCGCGCAGGCCAGCGTCCAGGATCAGGCGGCCCTCCAAGAGTTGTTCGAGCAGAGTCTCTTGGTGCAGCGCGATCTGACTGAGCGAGAGAACTCCGACCATTGCGGCGGTTCCCTTGATCGAATGCGTCAGGCGATGAGCTTCCAACAGCGCCGCGCGGTCATCCGGGCAGGCATGAGCAACCGCCAGCGCCCGCCGAATGTTCGGCAGGGCGTCGCGAATTTCCTCGGCGAAACTTTCGATGGCTTCGCGGCTCATGAGGGATCACCTTGGAGGGCTTACTTTGGAGTGCTGCTCACTGTGGAGTGCGGCGATGCATCGCCGCTTTCATTTGCGGCGAAG
>JAYVSP010000689.1:0-9801 GCA_043775215.1 Planctomyces sp.
GCTTCTTATTGTTGTTCTATTCGTCACCCAGGGCTTCGCCCTGGGCTATCGAGTTGCACCCCTTTGGGGCGAAAAACAAGACTGCGCAACTTCAAAAAGTGCCAGCGAGGGCGGGCGCTCGACAAGATGTCATTCTCCGTTTGACGTCTCGTGGAGCGTCCGCCCTCGCTGGCGCTTCGGGTTAGTGTGGGCCAGGCAAATTTGCCGCACCCCTTTCAAATTAGGACACTACCCGAAGGGTCGCGGAATGTGTCAGTTCGTTGACGCTTACGAAAGTTGAGGCTTATCATCTAGGTTCTCGGTCGGTGAGAGACGCTCTGGCCGCCATTCGTTCTGACTGCGGCACTTTCGCACCTAACATCAACCTCCAGGTACAATCACGGATGTTTTCCACTTTCGGCAAGCTGGTGTCTCGTACTTGGCCGGTGCTTTTGCTCGGCTGGTTGGCCGCGCTGGGTCTTCTGCATTTCACGGCCCCCAAATGGAATGATGTTGTCGCCACTGGGGAATTCGCCTTTTTACCGAAGAATGTCCCCAGCCGTCAGGGTGAGGATCTGTTTGCCAAAGCTTGGGACGAACCGCTCGCCAGCAGCTTGGTCATTGTTGTTCGCCGAGAATCCTCGGACGAGGGTCTCCAGCCCGCGGACAGACAGTTTATTGAGGACGAACTCCGGCCTCGTTTGGTGAAGATCGCCGACGAGGAGGCGAAGTTGCTTCAGCCGTCAATGCCGCAGGCAACGGTCAACGAGGAGGGATCCGAAGAGCCGCCGGAGCCACACTCCATCACGGTGCGGACGTTTTCCGATAATTCGGTGGGCAAGTTGCTCGATAGCGAGGACCACAAGGCATCGCTGGTGTTGATGGAATTGCCGACCGAATTCTTGGATGGCCGCAACCGGACGCTGGTCAGGCGAGTTCAAGACCTCATCGACCGCAACGGCGAGATAAGTAGCATCGTTCCGCGCGGGCTGGATCTGGCAATGAGCGGTTCGGCCACAGTCGGTCGCGATATGTTGGATGCCGCGCGAGATAGCTCGCAAGACACGGAAAAATGGACGGTCCTGTTGGTCGTCTTCCTCTTGATCGCAATCTACCGCGCGCCGCTGATGGCCTTGATTCCGCTGATCACCGTCGCCATCTCGACCAAAATCTCCTTGGCCCTGCTGGCGTGCTTGGCCAAAGCGGGCGTTATCAGTTTGTTTTCGGGCATTGAGGTCTACGTGAAAGTGCTGAGTTACGGAGCGGGCGTAGATTACTGCCTGTTTCTGATTGCTCGGTACAAAGAAGAACTCGATGAAGGAGCCACGTTGAACGGCGCCGTCACGAACTCGCTGTCGAAAGTCGGTCACGCGCTCGTAGCCAGCGCGGGGACAGTCATTTGCGGCATCTTCATGATGTACTTCGCAGAGTTCGGCAAGTTCAGTCAAGCAGGGATTGCCATCTCATTGGGTCTGGTGGTGGTCTTGTTTGCGGCGACGACCTTTGCTCCCGCGCTGCTCCGATTGTCGGGCCGCTGGGCCTTTTGGCCGCGAGTCGCAGGCGAAGACCTGCCACGTACTGCCGGGTGGGTCTCGACGACGTCGTTGTGGTCACGGGTGTTTGAACGGAATTGGGTGCAATTGGCTTGGAATCAGGTCAGCGAATTGGTCCGGCACCGGCCGGGGGCGGTGCTGTTGAGCAGCATTGCCGTGATGCTCCCTTTCGCGTGGATTGGCGTGCAATTCCACAGCTATCTCAGTTACGGCCTGCTGACGGAACTGCCTCGAGACACGATTAGCGTGGTCGGTTCCGAAGCTGTCTCGAAACATTTTCCACCGGGGATTGGGGGACCGATGACGGTCCTCATCCGTACTGAGAAGTCCTTTCTCAATGACGATGACGACACTTTGACTCCGGACGCCACGAAACTCGTGGAAGGTGTGACCAAGGTACTCCGGACGAACCACGATCGGCTGCAACTGGCCGATCTCCGCACGTTGTTGCATCCGCTGGGCGGAGCCTTGAAGTCGCCCACCGAAGAAGATGAGGCTCAAACGGCTCGCGAGTTTGACGTCGTGCAGGCCAGCGCGGAAAAAGAACTGACCCTGGCGCAAAGAGTGCGAAAGGCGGCGCAACAGAGACTCGAACAACAACGCACGACAGACCATTATGTCAGTTTGAAACCCGAGTCCCGCGGTCAGGTGCTCCGGCTGGACTTGGTGCTACGCGACGATCCCTTCTCTCGGAACAGCATCGCTCAATTTGAGTCGATTCGGCAATCGGTCGAAGACAGCGTGAAAGCCACCGACCCGACAGGTCTGCAAGTTTTCGCAATCGGTCCCACCGCCAGCATTTGCGACCTCAAGACGGTCACCGACCGCGATCAAATTCACATCGACCTGTACGTGCTCGGCGGGGTGTTCTTGATTCTGATGGCGCTGCTCCGCCGCCTGACGATTTCGCTGTATCTGATCGTCAGCGTCTTCTTCAGCTATCTCGTCACATTGGGAGTCACCTTCGCGGTGTATTGGGCGATGGCTCCCAGCGGCGAGTTCGCTGGGCTGGACTGGAAGGTTCCCATGTTCCTCTTCACGATCCTGATCGCTGTCGGCGAAGACTACAACATCTTCCTGATGACCCGAATCGACGAAGAGCAGAAGCTGTATGGACCGACCGAGGGCGTCATTTCCGCATTGCGCAAGACTGGCAGCATCATCTCCAGTTGCGGCATCATCATGGCCGGAACGTTTTGTTCGTTGCTGGCCGGTTCGCTGGTGGGACTGCATCAATTGGGATTTGCCCTGGCGTTTGGAGTGCTATTGGACACGTTCGTCGTGCGGCCGATTCTGGTTCCTGCCTTTTTAGTTCTGCTCGGTGAAGGCCGCTTGAGCAGTTGGCATCACTTCCTCGGACGAGCCAACGTCTCGTTGCCCGCTTCGCCATCGGAAACTCAACCGGCGGACGTTGGAGGCGAATAAATGCCGCCGAAGCGAACGACCCCACCGAGCTTGTCTCGATTGCTCGCGGGCCTTTGCAGTACTCGCACAATCAGTTCGAGTGATTCCGAAGTCAGGCAAACCCCCGCAATCCATCGAAGCAATCGCGGTGGGATTGGCTGCTGGCGAATTGCGGCGGCGCTGTTGTTGATCGCCTGCGGATCAGCGTCATTGAATCCCGTTGCACTGGCGCAGAATCTTGTGCTGGGTTGGCACACGAACTTAGAAGAGGCGTGCGAGTTATCAGCCCGGAATGGCAAGCCGCTGTTCATTGTCTTCCGTTGCGTGCGTTGCCCAGAGTGCTTGGCTTGGGACGGGCAGGTGGCTCAGGAAGATGCCGAGATCGCGAAGTTGCGTGAGCAGTTTGTCTGCGCTCGGATCACCTCGATGAACCGAGTCAACTTACGCCGGTTTGATTTCGATTACGACGCGACATGGACGGCGTTTTTCACCGACTCGCAGTTGAATATCTACAGCCGATACGGAGGCCGCGATCAAGGCGATCCCGAAGCCCGCTTGAGCAAAGCGTCTTTGCTGCACACCATGCGAGAGGCGCTCGCCGCCAACGAACTCGTCCGCGCCGCGCGAGCACGCGGAGAAGAAGCTGTACCCGACTCCGAACCCGTTCAGGAAAGTCGGCGACGTCGCTCCAGCGACTTGCATTTTCAGACCGACCCAGCCAGGACAGAATCCCAACCGATGCTCTTCCAGCCAGTGCCGGCCGATGTCGCTCGACCGGAAGACATGCCGTTGTTGGAGAAGAACAATCAGGGGTGCGTCCATTGCCATCTGGTCCGCGAATACAGCCTGTTGCAGGCGTATCACGACGGCCGTTTCACCCGAGATTTGCTCTTTTCGTTTCCGCTGCCCGAATCGCTGGGCATCCAGATCGATCGGCAACACGGTCATCGTGCCGCGAAAGTTCAAGCCGGTTCAGCCGCTGGATCCGCCGGCCTGCAAGCCGGTGACGAACTCGTACAAGTCGACAACGTCCCGATCCGCTCAGAACTCGACATCCGCTGGGCCTTGCATCGCCTGCCTCAGAACACGACGCAAGTGAGCATCCAATTCCGTCGCACGCCACTATCCGATCCCGCATCGGGAGAGCAAGTGAAGGAACTATCCGGTCCCCTCGCCCCCGCATCGGGGAAGAGGGTTAGGGAGAGAGGGCCGAGTGTTCCAGTCAATCTGGACGCAGCCAGCGCTTCGGCGGCGCAACTCGTAAAAATCGACCTCACCTTGCCGCCGCGCTGGCGTGAAAGCGAATTGGACTGGAGAAAGTCCTCGCGCAGCATTCCCATCGATTGGAGTTTTCGAGGCGCAGCCATGACCGCGTCGCAGCGCCGCGAATCAAATCTGCCGGCCGCCGGATTGGCCATCAATATTTTGTCCGTCTCGCCGAGCGGATTCGCCGCCGCAATGAACCTCGAAAAATACGATGTGATCCTCGGACTGAACGGTGGAACCCGCGAATGCTCACTGGAGCAACTCCGCTCCGATATGCTCAGGCAAATCTCTCCCGGCGACGAAGTCCGCCTGACCGTCCGCCGCAGCGACAAGACGCTGGAACTCAAGGGCCGCTTCCCCGATTGGTTCACGGAAAAAACTTCCGTGCCGTGATTCCGGCGAGCGTCCCGCCACATGCACTAACGTCGTTGACCGGATTGATGTCGTTGACCGGATTGACGGCGTGGACGCACTTGGCGTGCGTCCTGATCGTCAACGACGTCAATTGGGTCACTCCGGTCAACAACATCCGCGAACGGAACCGCCATGCCCGAACTGTTCGACAAACGCGGCGGGTTCCGCAAGCTGCACACCTTCACTCTCGCGACCATCGTGCAGCTCGAAACGCTGCGGTTCTGCCGCCGCTTCATCACTCACGACCACCGCGAAGCCGCGACCAAGTTCTACGACCCCAACGCAATGCTCATCATCATTGGCCGCGCGCTGAACATGCTGAAGAGCCAGATCGAAGCGCAGGGCGCGGCCTTTGAAGAGACCGGCGGCTTCAGCGAACGGCTGACCGCCAAACGCATTGAGGCCCGCGAGAAAACGCGAGAACCTTCGCCGGAATGCCCGCAGTGTGGCAAAGCCATGCGCCGCCGGAATTCGGCCAAAGGCGAATTTTGGGGGTATTCGGGGTATCCGGACTGCAAAGGGACCAGGCCGATTTGACCTGATTGACGGCAGTGACTTGATTGACGGCGTGGATGGTGCTGACTTCATTGACGGTGTTGACGAGACTGACTTGATTGACGGTGTTGACGGCATTGACCTTGTTGACGCAATCGTCAATCAGGTCAACAACGTCAGCGCCGTCAACAACGTCAGCGCCGTCAACAAGGTCCAAGCCGTCAACAAGGTCCAAGCCGTCAACACTGTCAACCCGGTCAACAAAGTCCGAACCCCAGGCAACAACATGAACGAAGCCGAAACCCGTGCCGAACACATCGACCCGGCCCTCGTGGCCGCCGGCGGTGCAGGTCAACACGAAGAGTCGAGTGCTGCGGGATTATCAGGTCAAAGCCGTGCATGCGTTGTTGGAGTTGCTCGCCATTCCGCAGAGCGGTGATACAATCTCTCGCTGCCTGATGGCTGAAAACGACCGACGGTTGGGACAACTCGACGGTCAACCAATCACGCTCTTTGCGAATTCCCGCCTATTTCCGCTTCACATTGCCAATGCGGTCCTGAGTCGCCGCCACTTCCAAGGTTCGCCCTGTGGAGTGATTCTCTCGCCCACGAAAGGGGCTAATCATGTCTGACAACCCATCGCAACTCGCGAATCAAGAACTCGAAACCACGCTGCCGCTTGAGATCGTGTCCATCGAATCCGATACCGAAGTTCTCGAAGAATCCCCCGTAGTACAAGCTTCCAGCTTGCAACTTGATGTCGCCGCTGAACACGAAGCGGCAGTCACCGGGGAGGAAGACGAACTGGACGAGCACAGCCAGTTCGATGACGCTTCCGATGACTTCGCCTACGAAGCCGCGGACGACGAGATGGCAGAAGATCTCGATGCCGTGGACGATTCTCTGCCCTATGACGACGACGCGGATGACGACTCCGAAGAGATGTCAGATTTCGCGGACGACGAAGAGTTCGATCCGCCGGCACGCGAACAAGGAGTTGCCGCCGCAGACTCAGCCGAATTCAGCGCAAGCAATTTGGACTCTGCGGACGAAGACCTGTCCGACGGCGATAACGATCCCACTCCGCAGTCGAAACCAAAACGTGACCATTCGAAACACGCTGCGCAGTTCGAGCCGCAGCGGCTGGCGAAAATCCTTGCCGCGGCCGGCATCGACGCGCGGCGCAAGTGCGAAGAATACATCACCTCAGGCCGTGTGACCGTGGATGGGCAGACCATCACCGATCTCGCCTTCCGAGCCGATCCCTTCTCGCAAAAGATCGAACTCGATGGCGAGAGGATCAAGCTGCAACGCAAGGTCTACTTTGTGTTGAACAAGCCACGCGGTGTCGTCTGCACGAACTTCGATCCCGCCGGCCGGCCACGCATCATCGACCTGTTTCCGCAGTTCAAAGAACGGCTCTTCACGATCGGCCGGCTCGACGAAGAAAGCGAAGGGCTGATCCTCGTCACCAACGACGGCGAACTGGCCAACCGCATGGCTCACCCGCGTTACCGCGTCCCGAAGTTTTACCTTTGCCACGTGAAGGGTGTTCCGTCCAGCGAAACGCTCGCCGCTTTGAAACGCGGCATGTACTTCGAGGAAGGCCGCTTCTCCGTCGAGGGAGTGCGGATGAAGAAGGTTGTCGGCGGCAGTTCGTATCTCGACATCGTGCTCAACGAAGGTCAGAACCGCGAAATTCGCCGGCTGCTCGCCAAGGTGGACCACAAGGTCATGCGTCTGAAACGCGTTGGCTTCGGCCCTATCCGGCTCGGCGATCTTCCGAGTGGCGCCTTCCGTCCGCTCACGACCGAAGAATCCAAACTGCTCAAAGACCTTTCCGAGCAACGAGCACACCTCGACAAGACCGCCTCGCGCGGCCGCGCCAAAAAGCCACGCGGCGGCAAGCCAGCCTATGGGTCAAAGTCGAGCTTCGGCTCCAAGCCGGCCTATGGCAGAGCGGCCCCGTCCTACGGCAAACCAGCCTACGGAGCGAAGCCCGATTTCCCCGCGAAACGCAGCTATGGCGACAAAGTCCGCTCGCGCCAAGTTTCGGCGCCACGTGATGACGAGGGCATCCTTGTCACGGACGGCGGCTCAACGCACAGCGACCGCGGCCCACGCCGTCCTGTCGGCGGAAATGCGCCACGCGAGTATTCCCAAGGCAGCGGCGGCAGCCAACGGCCGCCACGTGACGAACAACGCCCTCAACGCCGCTTGATTCAAGCCAGCGAGAACGACGATGTCATTCAACCTCAAGGTGAATTCACGGGCGAACGCCGTCCGCCACGCCGCGATCATTCGAACGATGAAGATCAGTCATCCCCTGCCGAAGACGAATTTACGCCTCAACATCGTGCCAACCGAGCACCGCAAGGAGGCTACAACCAGCGTCCGCAAGGAGGCGAACGCCGTCCACCTCGACGCGAATACTCCAACACCGAGGGCCAGTCATTCCAATCTCAAAGCAATGAAACCGGACCTCGCCGCAATGGCAATCGACCACCACAAGGCGGATACAACCAACGCCCGCAAGGCGGAGAAGGTCGTCCGCCGCGACGCTATCAATCGAACGAAGCAGACAGTTCCTACCAGAACCAGTCGTCCGACAGCGATTCCGACTTCAACGGCGGACGACGTCGCGTCAATGACGAACAGCAAGAGGCCGAATATACGCCGCGCCCGCAGCGTCAGAGTCGTCCGCCTCAGCAAGAGGGGGGTTACACTTCGCGCCCACCGCGCGGCCAAGGCCGCCCACCGCAAGGTCGTCCGCCACAAGGCCGACCACCGCAGCGCCGCTATGGATCGCAAGAAGGCAATACAAGCACCGGCTATTCCGGCCAACGGCGATACGGTTCTCAAGAAGGCAACACGGGCGAGCGATCCGGCGGCTCTTCCAGTCAACGCCGACCTGCCGGCAATCGTGGATATGGTCAATCTGGACCGCCATCGGGGCCACCGCGTGGCCGAGGCCAACGTCCCGCTCGCCCTCCAAGGCCGACAACTGCCGATGGCAAAGAAATTCTCGAAGGCAAAGTCACCGGCTATCGGACTCCACCGAAAGAAGGTCTGCCCCGCCGTCCTTATAAAGCCGTCATCGGCATGAAAGTGAATCGCGAACAACGCCAACAGCGCCGCAAGAAAAGCGATGGGTAGTTCGTTTGGAATTTTGCAGATTCAGGAGTCGCCCGATGCGAGTTATCCAAATCTGTTCGGAAGCCGTCCCGTTTGCGAAGACGGGCGGCTTGGCCGATGTGGCAGGAGCACTCAGCAAAGCTCTGGCAGAGTTGGGACATGAAGTCACTCTGATCCTGCCGAACTACTCGCGATTCATGGCGAAGAGCGGTCTGTCCTCAGATCCTGTCGGTGAGCCGTTTGAAGTCCCGGTGGGTGACCGGCGAGTGTTTACCCACCTGCGACGCACGTCGATATCCGGGTCAAACGCAAACGTTGTTTTGGTCGATCAGCCGGAGTTCTTCGATCGCGATGGGCTGTATCAAGACCCGCAATCAAAAGCGGACTACCCGGACAATGCGGAGCGATTCATCGCCTTCAGCCGCGCCGCGCTGGAAGCAGTTGCCCGACTACAATTGCAGCCGGACATCGTGCAGGCCCACGACTGGCAGACCGGACTGGTCCCCGCGTTGCTCGATGGCCAATTCCGCGATTGGGTGCCGAACCTGAAACGCGCCGCCACCATCATGACGCTGCACAACATGACGTTTCAGGGAACATACCCGGCAGACACAATGTCACTGACGGGATTGCCCGAAAAGTATTTCAACTGGACGCAGATGGAATGCTGGGGCCAACTGAACCTGTTGAAGACGGGAATCGTCTTCGCCGACCTCATCAACACGGTCAGTCCGACGTACTCGCGCGAGATTCAAACGCCGGAGTTCGGACACGGTCTCGACGGCGTGCTGCGCGATCGCTCAGCCGATCTGACCGGCATTCTCAACGGCATCGACCCGCAGGAGTGGAGTCCCTCTGCCGATCAACATCTCCCCGCACGCTATGACAGCCATTCGTTGGAGGCGGGTAAGGCCGAGTGCAAACGAGCTTTGCAACAGCGATTGCAGTTGCCACAACGACCTGATGTGCCGCTGTTCGGCATGGTCTCGCGCATGTCGTGGCAGAAGGGTTTCGACTTAATCGGAACCTGCGCGGGCCGACTGCTGGAACGGGACGTGCAGGTCGCCATCTTGGGCAACGGGCAACCGGAATATGAAGAGCTCTGCCGGCAATTAGCCGCGACTCAGCCGAATAAGGTCAAAGCGTTGATCGGCTATGATGAGTCGCTCGCGCACCTGATTGAAGCAGGTTCTGACATCTTCCTCATGCCGAGTAAGTTCGAGCCTTGCGGCCTGAACCAAATGTACTCGATGGCGTACGGCACGCCACCAATTGTCCGCGAGACTGGCGGCTTGGCCGATTCGGTCATCGGCGCAACGCCTGCCGCACTCGTCGATGGAACGGCGACCGGGTTCAGTTTTCGAGATCATGAACCCGGCCAGTTCTGGCAACAGCTCGACTGGGCCTTAAAACTCTTCAGCGACAAGCCGGTCTGGCATCGCTTGCAACGTGCCGGCATGTCCCGTGACTGGTCCTGGAATGGCTTTATTGGGACATCGAGCTGGAAGCGTGAGCCGCGCGGCATGATGGTACGAATCCTCGGTGTGCTCACGGG
>JAYVSP010000690.1:0-3856 GCA_043775215.1 Planctomyces sp.
AGTAAGTGCCATTGGGCGCTAGCCGCCGGTGTTTCGTCGCGGAATATCGACTTCGCATTACCGGTGGCTAGCGCCCAATGGCACTTACTTTACTTCGTAGCCACGCTCGCCAGAGCGTGGGGAAAGCACATTTGCGATCGAAATCCCACGCTCTGGCGAGCGTGGCTACACAGGTCACGAAGAGTCCGGGGGCTGACGCCGGCTAGCGCCATTCCGCTCAAAAACCAGCGTCACGACTGACCGCGGTTTTTTCCTGGCACCCACAGGACGTTGTCCGCTCCGTGGTTGTTGCAGACTTGAGCCAGCACGAACAGCAAATCGGATAGCCGATTCAAATAGATCGCGGCTTGCGGATTGATCGTCTCGATCTCGGCGAGCCTCAGTACGCCGATTTCGATACGGCGGCAAACGGTTCTCGCGACGTGCAAGTGCGCCGCCGCCGGAGTGCCTGCCGGCAGAATAAAGCTCGTCAGTGGCTTCAGCTTTTCGTTGTGAGCGTCAATCCAATGTTCCAGCGTTTCGACTTGCTGAGCTGAAACCCGCAACGGTTCATAGCTCAATGGCATGTCGGTTTCTGGGACACACAAGTCGGCCCCGAGATCGAACAGGTCATTTTGCATCAACGTCAGTTGCCGCCGCACGTCGTCCGGCAACTCGGTCGTCAGCACCACGCCGATGACCGAGTTCAATTCATCGACGCCGCCGTAAGCTCCGATGCGCGGATGTGTCTTCGGCACGCGAGTCCCGTCGCCGAGCCCCGTTTGCCCGCCGTCGCCAGATTTCGTGTAGATGCGATTGAGGTAAACCATGTGCGGAAATCCGAAACTCGAAACTCGAAATCCGAACCATTCGAGTTTCGGATTTCGGGTTTCGGATTTTGTCTTGGCTATTTCTTCTCGACGATCCAGATATTGCGAAAGTGAACTGGGTTGCTGTGATCTTGCAGATAGAGGGCGCCCGGCCGTTCTTCATCCTTTTGGGCTCCACCGGGTGTTGCTTTCAATTTGAGCTTGTCGTGGATGACGATGCCGTTGTGCTTGATCGTGACGACACCGTCTTCAGTTTTCTTGCCCGCCTCGTCGAACCGCGCACAGCGGAAATCGACGTCATAGGTCTGCCAGCTCAACGGTGGCAGGCACATGTTGACGATCGGCTTCGCGACCGTGTAGATCCCGCCGCATTCGTTGTTCTCGCCGGTGAGACCGAATGAGTCGAGCACTTGGCACTCGTACTGATCGACGAGGTACATGCCGCTGTTGCCGCGTTTCTGTCCGCTCTCTTTCGGCATGAACGGCGTGCGGAATTCCAAATGCAGTGTGAAGTCTTGAAACTTCTGTTTCGTTCGCGCGGGAACGCCCAGCAGTCCGCCTTCGACCAGTTTGCCGGTTTGCCAGGCATCGGTATTTGTGCCATCGAAGAGCACGATCGCTCCTTCGGGCGGCTTGGCTCCGAGCGTTGGTGAAGTCCGTTCGACCTTCTTGCCTTCGTACTTCACGCTTTCTTCGGCCGTGCCGCTGAGCACTCCGTCTTTGATCGTGCCTTTGAAATTGGTGCCGGTCAGCTCAACGAGGCTGTCCTTGGTCTCACCCTTGAGCATGACTCGCGTCTTGGCGTCCCAGCCCGCGCCCGGCAGACCCTTCTGAAGCAGCACGACATCGAATTTACCGTCGCCCAGCGCGATGACTTGAGCACCGAACTTGGTCTTTTCGCCGATCGTCCCTTCGTACTCGCCCTGCACTTTGAAGTCCGGGCCTGCTTGTTCGGGATCGATGAATGCTTCACCCCCGGCCGCGAACGCAAGCGTGGAAACGCCGAAGGCCATCAGAGCCGACGCGACAGATACCAACAATCTCCGCATGTTGAATTCTCCTGTGATGAGTTTTCTGAGCCGACGGAATTCTTAACCGACGGCGACGGTGCGGTAGCGTAACGGCCTCGATTTTGTACGGCCACTCGCGAGCGAAACGGCAGAAACTGAAATTCCCCACCGATCCCGTCTCGGTGGTGAAATGCCTTGTCGCTACCTGTTCCATCGGTCGCTACGCGATAACAACGATCGCTACTCTGTTGCGATTGTGAATTCACGTCGCCAAAAGGCATTTCACCACCGACACGGAGTCGGTGGGAGAATCTTGGCTTCACACTTGAAAGGACAACCCATGCCTCGCCCAATCGACTTGCCTGCGTGGCAGGCGCTGAAAGCACATCAGAATGAATTCGCGTCCGTTTCCATGCGTGACCTGTTTCAGAGTGATCCGCAACGGTTTGACACATTTTCGCTCCGGTTTGAGGATGATCTCTTACTGGATTTCTCCAAAAACCTCATTACCGAAAAGACGATGGGGTTGTTGTTCCAACTCGCTCGGCAACAGGATTTGCCCGGCTGGATCAACAAGATGTTCTCCGGTGAGCGAATCAACTTGACCGAAGACCGCGCGGTGTTGCACATCGCACTTCGCAATCGCGCGAACCGTCCGATTGTGGTTGACGGTCATGACGTGATGCCGGGGATCAACGCGGTGCTCCAGCACATGCGGCAATGGACTGATGCCGTTCGTTCGGGAGCGTGGCGCGGCTACACCGGCAGGCCGATCACCGACGTCGTCAACATCGGCATCGGCGGCAGTGACCTCGGGCCGGTGATGGTCACAGAGGCGCTCAAGCCATACAGCCGCCGAGACCTCAATGTCCATTTCGTCTCCAATGTGGACGGAACACACGTCGCCGAGACGCTCAGGCCGCTCAATCCAGAAACTGCGTTGTTCATCGTCGCGTCCAAAACTTTCACGACGCAGGAGACTCTGACGAACGCGCACTCGGCGCGGAACTGGTTCTTGCAAACGGCTCGCGATGAGGCGCATATCGCGAAGCACTTCGTCGCGCTCTCCACGAACGAAGCCGACGTCCTGAAGTTCGGCATCGCCAAAGAAAACATGTTCGAGTTTTGGGACTGGGTCGGCGGCCGTTACTCGCTGTGGAGTGCCATCGGGTTGTCAATCGCCGTCAGCATCGGCATGGACAACTTCGAGGAACTTCTCACCGGCGCTCATCAAATGGATGAGCACTTCCGGACGGCTCCGCTGGAACAGAATCTGCCCGCGACGTTGGGATTACTCGGCCTGTGGTACAACAACTTTTGGGAAGCAGACACGCAGGCGATTTTGCCGTACGACCAGTACCTGCATCGCTTCGCCGCGTATTTTCAGCAGGGGGACATGGAGTCAAACGGCAAGAGCGTCGATCGTGACGGCCGGCAGTGCGAGTGGTCCACCGGTTCCGTCATTTGGGGCGAGCCGGGCACGAACGGTCAGCATGCCTTTTATCAATTGATTCACCAGGGAACGAAGTTGATCCCTTGCGACTTCCTGGCCCCAGTCGAGTCGCACAACCCGATCGGTGAGCATCACGACATCCTGTTGTCGAACTTCTTCGCTCAGACGGAAGCGTTGATGAAAGGCAAAACAGCCGACGAGGTGCGAACAGAATTGAAAGGCTCGAAGCTGTCGCCAGACGCGATCGAGAAGCTTCTGCCGCACAAAGTCTTCACCGGCAATCGCCCGACGAACTCGATCCTGTTCCAGAAGCTGACGCCGCGTACGCTCGGCCGCTTAATCGCACTCTACGAGCACAAGATCTTCACGCAGGGCATCCTGTGGAACGTCAACTCGTTCGATCAATGGGGGGTGGAACTCGGCAAGCAATTGGCCAAAGCCATTTTGCTGGATTTGAAAGGCTCCGCACCGGTCACGTCGCACGACAGTTCCACAAATGGTTTGATCAACGACTACAAGAGTCGACGCGCAGCCAAGTCGTCGGCGGAGTGAGGCATCCGAAAAAGTCGCCAGGATTTGAGTTT
>JAYVSP010000691.1:0-3649 GCA_043775215.1 Planctomyces sp.
CAGGGCGGCGCTACGCGGCTGACGCCGCTCCGCTCTGCCCTGGGCTATCGAGTTTTTGCCCTTTGGGCCAGGACAACAGCGCAACTTCAAAACTTGCGCATCAGGCTTCAATGGCGGGACTTTCTGCAGATCTCACCCCGAAATGCGCAACTTCAAAACTGACGCTTCGGGCTACTTTCACAACTCCGTCCCGCTCTGGGCGAACGCGGGCTACACTTCAGCCTCTATGACAAATCCCTTGACCGAGTTTCTGGATCTGCTGCGCGAGGCTCTGTCGCGCGACGCTTGCTGGGGCGTGACGCTCAGTCAGCCGCATCGGCGTGCAGGCAATGATCAATCTGATGCGTTGCTGAAGCTCGCATTCCGGCCGGTCGAACTGGCGGGTGAGCGGCGATATCAACTGGCCGAACGGCGCGGGGCGCAAGAGTTTCACCGCAATCTTGCCGCGGAAGAAGTCGTCGCGCGCGTGGCTGAGGAACTTGGTCGCCAATTTTTTCAGGCCGACCTCTTCACTCCTGAAGCCGATTTCTCTGCGCGAGTGCGACATGATGGCGGTGGACAACTCAGCCGACGCAGACCGTCCAAATCGGCCCCGACGGTCGAACATGATCGCCGGAAAAAATACATCATTCCGGAAGGCCGCCCCTGTCCGTTTCTGGCGGAAATCGGCGTCATGACTCCCGCCGGACAGGTCAAGGCGTCCAAGCAGGCGAAGTTCCGGCAGATCAATCGGTTTCTCGAATTCGTGGACGACATCTTGCCGGAACTGCCGATCACCGGCCCGCTCAGAGTCGTCGATTTCGGCTGCGGCAAGAGCTACCTCACGTTCGCGCTGCACTACTTGCTGACGGAACTGCGTGGTCGCGAGGTCGACCTGATCGGACTGGATTTGAAGGCGGACGTCGTCCGCGACTGCCAGCACACTGCCGACAAGCTGCACTGCCGCGGTCTGCGGTTCGAGGTCGGTGACATCGCGGGTTATTCGCCGCACGGGCACGTTGATCTGTCGGTCTCGCTGCACGCCTGCGACATGGCCACCGATGCCGCAGTCGCTCAAGCGGTCCGCTGGCAGGCGAAAGTTATCTTGGCCGTCCCGTGCTGTCAGCATGAGGTCGCGAATCTGATGCCCGCCGAGGTGTTGCCCGGTTTGTCGCGTCACGGCATCTTGAAAGAACGCTTTGCCGCACTGGCAACGGATGCGCTGCGGACCGAGTTGCTGGAATCCATCGGCTATCGAACGCAGGTGATCGAGTTCATCGACCTCGAACACACTCCCAAGAATCTGCTGCTGCGAGCGATCAAAACTGATTCCGGCTCACAGGCAGTGAAACGGGAACGCTACGATCTGCTGAAGAGACAATTGGGGTTGAGCGACTTCGCGCTCGAGCGTCTGTTGTTGGAGTCGACAGCCCAGTCGCCCTAAAACTGGCTGCGGCATTGCTCGCATCGAAGGGTCGTGATTCATGAGTCACTCGCCACATCGTCTGGGGTGTTGCCGCGCCGATCATCCGACTGGGTGCGGCGCGAGTTGTTGCAGGTTGGCTCGCTGAGTTTGCTTGGAACCGGGGTGAACACGCAAAATGCGATCGGCGTCGCTCGCATATGGCGAGCGACGCCGTCACGTACTAGGTCACAGTTTCTTGTCGGCTTGCACGCATTGTGGTGCGACGCTCCGAGCCTGTGAATCTTTCGAGCCGCGACCGTCAGGGAGTGTGACGGACAAGGATTTATGACCGCTTCCTGACGGTCGCGGCTCAATTCCTTCACACACTCTCCGCGTCGTGCCACATTGGTTGCGGCTCCATCGCGTCGTTTAACGCATATCGCAAGTTCGCGCGTGATCGCTATGCGGCGACTTTCTTGGCGGTCTTCTGCTGCGGAAACTGAAGAATAATCGGGGCCGTGCTGGTGCTAATTCCGGATCGGCGGTCGATGCAGGATTCCAGGAAGATCTCAAAGACCTGCATGTCCAGCGCGGCGGCGGTCTCGCTCTCTGGATGCCACTGTACGCCGACGCAGAACCAGTCTTCTTCGATCGACTCAAACGCCTCAACGACTCCATCGGGCGCGGTCGCGCTGACCTTGAACCGGGGCGCGAGCTGATCGACACACATGTGGTGATCGCTATTCACTCGAATCTCGCCAGGACCGTACATCTTATCGATCCGCGTGCCGGGAACGATGTTGATGATGTGCCGCAGTGTCCGCTCGACTTGATCGCGGTGCTGAAACGCACGGGGAATGTCTTCCGGGATGTGCTGAAACAAGGTGCCGCCGCAGACGACGTTGACCGTTTGCATGCCGGCTCCGATCGCCAGAATGGGCAACTTCATCTCGACGGCCAGCTTGCACAGGCGGCGGTCGAAGTCTTCGCGGCGAGTCGGCATGGGCTTCGCCGCCGGGTGCTTGTCCAGACCGAGGCGACGCGGATCGAGGTCCAACGAACAGCCGCCGAGCACGATGCCGTCCAATCCACTGAGGCACTGCTGCAAGTCTTTGTCATCGGCGAGTGGCGGAATAATCAGTGGGATGCCACCGGGCGACTTGTCGGTCTTTGCACCGGTGATCTGGTCGTAATAACCGGTTTGTATCCAGGTGAGAGCGATGTGTTCATTCGAGGCGGGGCGGAAATCTGCGTTGATGCCGATGATTGGTTTCGTGCTCATTGCGGGGGATCCTTCCATGGTCGCACCGAAGTGCGTTACTCGTTTGGCGAGATTTCCCTGAACCGACTCGCGCCACCGAGCCGGCTCTTGCCCTGACTCAGTTAGAAGGTTTGTTCCTGGAGATTGGAACCTACGCGCACAGCCGATGCCCGACAATCACGGGATAAGTGCGATAGCAGCCGGAAAGCTGAAGCGGACGAAACTCGTCCACATCGTCGGCTCACTGCGAGCATCGCGTCCATGCGTTTTCTCCAGGGACCATTCCTTCGGTCCGAGCCTGCCGCAACCAAACAGTCACGGCGGCATAGTCAACTCAGCCCCGCTTTGATCGTTCGCAAACATCCTGGTTGCGTCGGTCATCGCACTTGGCCTGAGCAATGGGCGAGATGTTAGGAACCGAGCCCGACACCAGCAAGTAAATCGAACATCTTGTTGAAAATAGTTTGTCGGCCACTGTCCGTTGTGGTGCGAGCCAATCACTTTTCCCCCACCGACCCCGCGTCGGTGGTGAAATGCTTTGTTGCTACCGCTATTTCACGAGGAGATTCGCGTAGTCCTAAGGCACTTCACCACCGACGCGTAGTCGGTGGAAGAAGATTTGATCGAACTTTGGAACAGTGCCGCAATAAGTTCCCGATTTGATTTCGCTCGATGCTTGGAATTCGGACTGGTGTTTTGCCTTTGGGCCGAAGGGCAGTCACTCGAAAGCCCAGGGCAACGCCCTGGGTTTTCGAGTTCAAAAGACTCCTGCCCTGAAGGGGCGCAACGAGCGATTGTGGATTGTGCCGCCCCTTCAGGGCTAGAGTTTCCTTATCTTCGGTTCCCCAGGGCGTTGCCCTGGGCTTTCGAGTGGCGACGGGGAGCTCGCCGCGAGTCATCCGGAGATTCTGGGGCGCAACGAGCGATTGTGGATTGTGCCGCCCCTTCAGGGCTAGAGTTTCCTTATCTTCGGTTCCCCAGGGCGTTGCCCTGGGCTTTCGAGT
>JAYVSP010000692.1:0-11533 GCA_043775215.1 Planctomyces sp.
AAACCTCTATTTCGTGAGCGAGGAAGAAATCCGCGATGCTTGGCGAGTGTTCCGCACCTATGCGGACAAAGAGTGGAGCTTTACTGACTGCACAAGCAAGGTCGTCATGGAGAAACTCGGTTTGACCACCGCATTTGCTTTCGATCATCACTTTCAACAATTCGGAACGGTTTGGGTTGTGCCTGAAGCCATCCACGAGCAACTCGACGAGGCGTTTATTCTTCAACACCGCGAACGCAGGGCCGAAGAGGCTCGGCGGACGACGGTGTCGTACGCCGACGTCAGCATCCAGCGCGAGGTCGCGCACATCCTAGAACGAGCGGCTCAGCGAGACAGTCGCGTCGTCGTCATCGGTGAACTTCTGTTGTTTTCGACAGAGAGCGGTGATGCCTGGCTGTTGGACACCGATGACCAGACCGCCGTCTGCCTGGCTCGCGGCGGAGATTCGCAAGGAGTCCGCATCGTGGAAACGCCGACACAATTCGCGATCGACTGGGAAGCGAGTTACACGTTCGAGGGTGATGACTTTTGTGTGCGGCAGCGCTCGGGAAAGACGTCGGCCATCACGGGCTACCCGCTGGCCGAAATTCAACAGGCCATCGTTCAACATGCGAAGCTTGCCGACGGGACAGCTCGGCTGCCAAGCCAACGCCCGCAGGCCTGAAGTCAATCACGACCTGGTTGTCCGGCTCAAAAAATCCGTGCATGACCGACTTCCAGCTTCGCGGCCGCTCCGCTGCCCACTCGGAAGAGCGGCACGGGCTTGGTCCCAAACCGGAGTCGCGTGTCCTAAACTCTCGACCGACGCGGTGACGACGCTTTCAATTCCTGTGGAGAGGAAGCGAACTGCCGCGAAGTAACCCGAAGCGTAAGTTTTGAAGTTGCGCAGTCTTGTTTTTCGCCCCAAAGGGGTGCAACATCCAACACAACCGCTGGGTTATGTGGCGCAATCCCGTTGGGATAAAGGCAAATCCACTGGATGCCAAACAGCAGTTTCCAGAACAAAAAATGCACAGCCCCTGACACACCGCACTCCAAATTTATTTCCCGCTCGCGGCCACGACCCACGGGGCCTGTTGAACCGGCGGATGGCGAGTTTCATTCGAGTTGCAATCGGATCGAATGCTGTCGTTGGCGGTCGCCGCGTTGGCGGAAGTCTTCGACAACGGCTTCGATTTCCGGTTTGAGGAAGTCGTTGAATCGCTGCTGGCCGTCGACGACGACGACGAGGCGTTTGTCGAAGTCCACGAGTGCAGGATTGAGCCACAATGTGACCGGTCCGCGACCGCTGAGCGTGATTTTCTTCTTGTCGGTTTGCCCGGCATTGATATCAACGGAAAACGTGATGGCCTTCGCCGACTTCGGTGGCGCGACCTTGCCGGTTTTCGGTGGTGTCGTGCGCTTCGGTGCTGTGTCGGCCCAGCGGACCCAGTGCAAGCGAACGTCTGCCGTTCGCAGACTCAGGAGTTTGAATTCTTTCGGTTCGGCCGGGCGGCGATGCAGTTCCATCCATTCAAACAAGCGGTGAATCTCGCTGTAGAATGTCTCATGTCCGCGGCTTTTGTACTGGGCGACCAGCATGTCGCAGCCACTGGACATCAATCCTTCAAACCATTTTGCGTGCCGGTTGTACAAGCCGAAATCGAATTCGCCCATGACGACGTACCACGGTTGAAGTCGAGCATTTTCTTTCAGAAACACACTGTCGCGAACGCCGCCGGAAATCGGGATTACTCCCGCGAAGAGGTCCGGCCGAGCCAGCGCGACATCGAAGGCCGCTTCGCCACCGCGACCGTGTCCCGTGAGAAACAGGCGGTCGGAATCGATCAAGAACCGGCGGCGGGCATCGCGCAGACATTCCCAAACAATCGTTTCGGCGGGAGCGATGATGGGATCACTGGGTTTCGCAGGGAGGTATTCGGGAGCGATCACGATGTAGCCATGCCGTTGCGATTGCAGGGGCGAGGCGTCGTCACCGCCCCACCATTTCAAGACCCGTTCGGGCGACGAACCTCCCTCGTGCAGGGCCACGATCAGCGGATAGGTGTGATGCGGATTGAACTCCTGCGGCACTAGCACCGAATACTTGAACGCATCCTGATCGTCTTTCTCATTGCGGGGGTGGCCTGGATCGTTGACCGTTAGTCGGTGGACCTTGCCTGCTTGTAAGCCGGGGGTCTCGACAATCGGTGGCAAACGCGGGATGAGTTGTTCGATCGTCTTGGGTCCGATCCCTTCGGTTGCGGTCAAATCAGCCAGGGCCTGCTGCCGCTCCATTGGGTGAGTCGCTCGCAGATACTGCAAGACGTGAAACCGCGCGTGCCACCAGCGCACGACGTTCGCGAAATCGGTCGTTGCATTCGCTTCGCCGGTCACCCACCCGGAATAGGCCAATGCCAGCTTCTCGGACGCCGACAGCGTTTCGTCTTTCTCCAGTTTTAAGAACGGCTCCAAACGCGGCAGCGTTTCCAGATCGAGTTGATCGAGCACCTCATCGCGGAGCGGAGCGGCCTGTTCCAACTGCTCCTTGCTCAGCCCGGCCTGCAAGTCGCCGAGCAAGTGCTTCGCACGGTCGAGCTTGTTTTGAGTCTCCGTGAATTCCTTTTGGAAATCGCGCAATTCTCGCAGAATATCCGCGCCGAGCTTGTCCGTCGGAAATGCCTCCAGCGCCGCCGACGCCAGACGATGCTGCCCGGCCGCTTGACGATGTTTGAGTTCCTGCAACAACCGCCGCGCCAACAACTGCCGGGCTTCCAGAGCGAACGCATCGCAGCGCGAACTCAGATCGGGAAAGTCCTTTGCGATTTGCGGGAGCTCTTCCAGAGCGAGTTCATACAGTCCCGCTTGCTGCAAGAATCGCACGACCGCGAACCTGCCGTCGGGCTTTTCGGGATTGACGCACTTCCGCAACAGCGGGAGCAATTCTTCTTTCCGTAACGAAGATGTCGCGATGCTGAACTCCCATTCGTGGTTCAGCCCGGTCACCGTGCAGGATTGCGGCCGTAGTTGCGTGATGCCTTGGATGAATGGCCTGGGAGCTCCCGCAACCGTGACGATCCGATGGCCGTTGCCATCAAATGGTGTAGTACTCAAATAAGGGCCGACATGATCCACCTGAGTTCCGATTCCCGGACGCTGCTTGATCTCGAACTTCTCCCACTGAGCCAGGTCAACATCGACGTTCGGCGGCTGGGCCACTTGTCGGTTGGCGATCCAGTAGCGGCGCATGTTGTCGTCGAGCATCCAGAACGGGAAACTCAAGATGGCATCTTCGCCTTTGCCGGCCGCCGGCGGACCGTCCATCGACAGGGTCTGGAACTTGCGGACCAGTCCAGGCTGGATGCGAAAGCCGGACTTCATCACCAGTTCGCCGCACTGCAACACGCTGAATTCCGGCGACACAAGCGTCAACAAGCTCAATAGAGCCAGCCAACGTCGCAGTCGAACTCGCATGGCCATGTTGTTGCAAATCCGTAGCACAGGCGGCTCGCCTGTGATTCGATGGGACAAGCGACACAGGCGAGCCGCCTGTGCTACGTTTTGAAACAAGTGCTACAGCTTTGGCGTCCCTGGCACTCCGGGATTTTCAGGAGCTTTCGTCGCTCCGTCCTTGTCGAATCCCGTCCGGGTCGCGATGAACTGCATGATGTGGGGGAATATCCAATAGATGCCGTAGACTACGCCTGCGATCATTGCCAAATACAGGATGAAGCCGACTCCTCCCAGTGCCCCTTCGACCTGGTCGCGGAACCAGCGAAAGATTTTGCGTTTCTTTTGTTCTTTCTCGATCTTGGCGTACATCTCTTGCATATTGCCGGCGCGCGCTTGTGCGGACTGTTTTGCGATCCGCTTCTTGACGAAGCTCTCGAATTCGGAGAACGTCGCCAGCGGGAGGAAGTCCCCCTTCTCGCCGCGTTTCACCGTTGCCTTTAGGTCGAGCAGTTCGGCCTTGATCATTTGCTGAATTTGAGCCGCCTGCATCTTGCTGATGACTTGCTGCCCCTTCGGGTTGGTGTGTTTGACATACCACACGGCCGTGTCTTGCGCGGCGGCTTTCTCCGTCTTTTCCAGCGCGGTTTGGGCAGAAGTCTTGGTGATGCCCGGCAGATTCATCTTGGGCTGAGTCGCTCCGCCGGTTCCCCCGGTGACGGTCCGCTTCGCTCCCATCGAGTTGCCGCCCGAGATGAAACTCAGCGATTGATGCTCTAAGCCCAGCACATCCAAGTCTTGAATCAACTCTTCACAATTCGCGTAGCGGTGGTTTTTGTCTCGTTGGATCATCTTGTCGATGATCAAATCAAGTCGTTCCGGCACCTCGCGGTTGATCTTCCGCGCGCTCTCATACTTGCCAGTCTCCTTCGCCAAGATGAGCTTGATGACGGTGTCGCCGCCGAAGGGCAGCTTGCCGGTGACGAAGTAATACAGGGTGATCCCGAGCGCATAGATGTCGGTTCGGAGGTCAGCAGACTTCGCGTCGCGAGCCTGTTCCGGCGCCATGTACAGAGGTGTGCCAAGCCCCGTGCCGCTTTGCGTCATCGACATGTCTTCGTCGTCAATGACTTTGGCCAATCCGAAGTCGGCCACTTTCACGATCCCATTTTTCGTGATCAGGATGTTATCCGGCTTGATGTCGCGGTGGATCATCTTGAAACTGTGAGCGACTCGCAGCGCGTCGGCGCAGCGCAGGACGATATGCACGGCGTCACCCATCGGCAGTTTGCCGAGGTCGTCCATCCATTTCTGCATGCTCGGCCCGTCGATGAATTCGATGGCCACGTAATACTGACCGTCTTGAGAATCGGCAGCATACGCCTTCACCGCATTGGGGTGATCGAGCTTGGCCATCGACCGCGCTTCGCGGATAAACCGATCCACGAACGCCTTTTTCTTGGCCATTTCTTTCGACAGCAACTTCAACGCCACCGGCCGGTCCAAGCTGATCTGGCGAGCGAGAAACACCTCGCCCATGCCGCCCTGGCCCAGCTTCTTCACGACCTCGAAGTCTCCATAGACCATCTTAGACTTGGAGTCTTCGTCCTCGGCAGGAATGAACGTTTCCCGCAGATCTTTTTCATTTTTGGTAGGCACTGCGTGACCTCCTCCAAGTCGTCGGCGAGCCTTTCCAAGGCTCGCCATTCACTCTTTTGTATCCGGCCGGACCCGGTCGATGCCTCAGCGCCACGGAAACGTCTCACCGGTCAGTCGCTCGAAGGCTTCGATGTATTTCTCGCGGGTGCGGTCAATCACGTCCAGTGGCAATTCTGGTGGAGGACTGTTTTTGTCCCAACCCGATGTTTCCAGCCAGTCACGTACGAATTGTTTGTCGAACGAGGGCTGTCCTTTTCCGGGTGCGTATTGATCCATCGGCCAGAACCGCGAGCTATCCGGCGTCATGACTTCGTCGATCAGCCACAATTCGCCGTCGAGTCGTCCGAATTCAAACTTGGTGTCGGCAATCAGGATGCCGCGCTGTTGAGCGACCTCGGCCCCGCGCTGGTAAATGTCGAGGCTCAATTGACGTAGCTGTGACGAGGTTTCCTCTCCAATCAGTCGGCACATCTCCGTGAACGAGATGTTGATATCGTGGCCGCTCTCTGCTTTCGTGGCTGGTGTGAAGATCGGCTCCGGCAGTAGATCGCTTTCACGCAGACCTGCCGACAGGTTGATACCGCAAACCGAACCACTCTGCCGATATTCCTTCCAGCCCGATCCCGACAGGTAACCGCGCACGACGCACTCGATCGGCACGACTTCGGTCTTGCGAACCACGAGACTGCGGCCGGCCAAAGCGTCGCGATCGACGTCAGCGGGCAGCGGCACATCGTCCAGATTCTGACTGAGCAGGTGATGTCGTACCGGAAGCTGCTGAAACCAGAATCGGCTGAGTTGCGTCAGCACGCGGCCTTTATCGGGAATACCGCTGGGCAGCACCCAGTCGAAGGCGCTGATGCGGTCGGAGGCCACCATCAGCAGGCGGTCGCCGAAGTCATACATGTCTCGCACTTTTCCGCGGCGCGGTTCGCGGCCGGGAATCATGCTGGTCAAAAACGCAGTTCGCATTCACGAATCCTCATCAAGCGGGCCGGCTGCGCGGAGTCTAGCCGTGAAACCGCTGCTTGAACAACCACCAACAGCCCAATAGACTGCCGCGCGCCAGGGCTGAACGACATTTCTTTAAGATCGCTGGCGTCGAGCCATTCCGTGTCGAACGGCTCAGTCGCACAAGCGACGGCATTGGGCTGCAGAGGCGACTTTTGGTGCGAGGACTCGCGTGGGTGTCATGAAATTCCTGGTCCATCCCGAAAGCCTCCTTTCGGAATGGCCCGAAGTCCAAAATGCATACATCACCGGTTTTGACGGCCGAGTGTTTCCCTCGCGTGTCGAGCTGGAAGGCAATGTCGTTTCCTGCCGCCGACCTGCATCCGAGAGTGGCAAATTCAACATTGCTTGGCCCGTACCCGGTTACGGCCGGCCAACGTTGACGACCTCCAGTCTGCGCGAGCAAGACACAACGTACGTGCTGGCGATTGAACTCGCGCGCGGCAAAATCTGCCAAGTTCGCAATCAAGTCGCGAGCTGGGAGCAACTGGGGATGCTCATCCCCGATACGTTTCGGACGATCAATCGAGAAGCACATCGGCTGTTCGCGATGGCGGTCGGCATGAAAGCCGATCCCGTGGAAGCCAGTGCCGTCGCCACGCAAGCGATCGCAAAAGCGTGCGAGGCGGCGGAAGCCCTCACCAAAGCCTACACCGACCAACGCTTAACCATTCGCCTGAAGAAGGCCGCTCAACTACCGATTTCGCTCGGTTGTAATTTGGCGCACGCTGCTCCGGAGTCTCGCTGGGAATCGCTCGTTCCCGGCACCTTTAACGCCGCGGCGATCCCCATCGAATGGCGTTTCATCGAACAGGCGGAAGGGGACTATCAGTGGAATTGGCTCGACGCGCAGGTCGAATGGTGTCTGCAAAACAAGCTCGTGATCCGCGGCGGTCCGCTGCTGGACTTATCTCCGAACGGATTGCCGAAGTGGTTGGATCAGTGGGGCCACGACTTCTTCAATCTGCAAAGTTTTTTGTGTGACTTCGTCGAGACCGCGGTCTCGCGGTTCATTGGCAAGATTCGATTGTGGGAGGTTTCAGCGCGGGTCAACACCGGCGGAGCACTCAACCTCAGCGAAGAGAATTGCTTGACGCTCGTTGCCCGCACGCTGGAAGTCGCGCGCCGAGTCGATGAAGAATCGCAGTTCCTAATCCGCATCGAGCAGCCGTGGGGGACATATCAATCTCGCGGCCAGCATCGACTGTCGCCGGTACAGTTTGTCGATGCCCTGTTGCGCTGCGGAGTGGGATTGGGCGGAGTGAACCTGGAGATCGCTGTCGGCTTTGGCGATCGTGGATCAGCGTCACGCGACATGCTCGATTTCTCGCGGATGATCGATGTCTGGAGCACTTTGGAAATCCCGCTCCAGGTGACGTTGGCATTCCCCTCGTCCAGCAATCCCGATCCGCACGCCTGCGGTGACATCAAAATTGACGGCAGCGGCTGGAAGACCCCTTGGAGCGAACAGGCTCAAGCCGATTGGATCGATGCCTATTTGCCGTTGCTGATTGCCAAGCAAGCGGTGACCGGCATCTTCTGGACGCATTTATCCGATCAGGCTCCGCACGAATTCCCCAATGCCGGACTGCTCGATCAAACCGGTCGACCGAAGAAAGCCTTCGAGTCGCTACGGCTGCACAGCAAAAATCACTTGCAGGATTGAGTGGACTACGTCAGGCGAGTTGACGCCGACCTGAAAAAGACTCTCGACCCCTTGGCTCCAACCGACGCAACATCGACACGCGGCGCCCAGTGATTTCTGGAAGGAACTCGCTCACATGCTGACTCGACTCGTGACCGGCACTTTTTGTCTTGGGCTCGTCATGCTGGTGGCGTGTTCGCTCGGTGAGGCGGCCGAGACGAAGCGGCCGAACATTCTCTTCGCGTTCGCTGATGACTGGGGCCGCTATGCCAGCATTTTCGCACAGATCGAGGTGGCAGGCTCGCCGAACGATCTCCTGAAAACGCCGAACATCGACCGAGTGGCTCGCGAGGGAGTGTTGTTTCGCCGAGCGTTCGTCAACGCGCCCTCGTGTACTCCGTGCCGCAGTGCGTTGCTGTCGGGACAGTATTTTTGGCGCACGGGCCGAGCGGCCATTCTGCAAGGGGCGGTGTGGGACGCGAAGATTCCGTCGTTTCCATTGCTGTTGCATGACGCGGGATATCACATCGGCCAGACGTACAAAGTTTGGAGCCCTGGCACGCCCAACGACGCACCGTTTGGAGAAGCTCGGTTCGCATACGAGAAAGCGGGTGGACGATTCAACAAGTTCTCCGATCATGTGACTCGCATGGTCCACGACGGCGTTGCGATGGAGGCCGCGAAGTCCGAACTGTACGGCGAAGTGCGCGCGAACTTCGACGCCTTCCTCGCCGATCGAAAACCGGACCAGCCGTTTTGCTACTGGTTCGGCCCGACCAACGTGCATCGGAATTTCGTGCGCGGTTCGGGCAAGGCCCTGTGGGGTCTCGATCCCGACCAATTGCGGGGCAAGTTGCCCAAGTTCTTGCCCGACGTTCCGGAGGTCCGCGAAGACCTGGCCGATTACTTCGGCGAGGTTCAAGCGTTCGACGCGGCGGTCGGATTATTGCTTGCCAAGCTGGAAACGATCGGCGAACTCGACAATACGCTGGTTGTCGTCAGCGGCGATCACGGCCCGCCCGGATTCACTCACGGCAAGTGCAACCTGTACGACTTCGGCACGAATGTCACTCTGGCGGTGCGCGGCGGCGGAACCAAGGGAGGTCGCGTTGTCGATGACTTCGTCAATTTGATGGATCTCGCCCCGACGTTTCTCGAAGCAGCCGGTGTCAAGCCGCCCGAAGTCATGACCGGACGTAGCTTGGTTGACGTCCTGCGGTCGGAAAAATCGGGTCAGGTCGATTCGCAGCGGACGTTCGTCGTGACGGGACGCGAGCGTCACGTCGAGAACGCGCGCGACGACTTTCTTCCGTATCCACAACGCGCGCTGCGGACCAAGGAATTTCTCTACATCATCAACTTCAAGCCCGACCGATGGCCGATGGGAAATCCCTATCGGCTCGACGGCGACAACATCCCCGATGCACAAGCACTCGCGACCGACACGCGAGTCACTTTCCTGGATATGGACGCCAGCCCGACAAAGGCGTGGCTCGTGACTCACCGCGACGATCCCCAATGGAAATCACACTACGAACTGGCGTTCGCCAAACGCCCGCGAGAAGAGTTGTACGTCCTGGCCGACGACCGACAACAAGTTCATAACGTCGCCGCCGATCCCCAATTCGATTCAATCCGCGCGGAGTTGAATCGCCAGTTGATGGCCGAACTGACTCGCACGAACGATCCGCGCGTGATCGGCGATGGCCTGTACTTCGAGCAACCGCCGCTGGCCGGCCCGCTGGCTCAACCGCGCCCGCGCAAGAATGGGCAATGAACGATTGCAGAACGTAGCACGGGCACCCAACCATGCAGCATAGTCATGACGGCCGAACGTCTTACGAGGGCAAACACCATTCCGTCGCGACAGAGTCGCTGTTGTCTCCGTCGCTGCAACACGCGCACGGCTCGACTGCACATGCATTCGAGATGAAGTTTCTGTTGACCGAGGCGGTCGCTCAGGCCGTGCAGGCTTGGGCAGTTGAGCACTTACGTGTGGACGCCCATGCCGATCCGCAGCGGGGAAATTCGTATCAAACGACGACACTTTATTTCGATACGGTGAACCTGGACTTGTTTCATCGAGCGCGGGGCTTTCGAGGCCGAAAGTATCGGCTGCGGCGTTACGGGCAGGAGCCGACTGTGTACCTCGAACGGAAACTGCGGCGGGGTGATCGGGTCCAAAAGCATCGCACGTCCGTGCCGCAGCACGAAATTCGACGAATCTCAACAGAAAACAGACAGGACCAGGGTCAGACGCAGCAGAATTCAGAATTGGCGGATTGCGGCTCGATGGGGCAAGTCATTCTAACTCCGCCAATTCTGAATTCTGCGGTGCCTGACCCCTTGCTTGGAACTCATCCCGATTGGCCGGGAGAATGGTTTCGCGCGAAAGTCGTTCAACGCGGATTGCGGCCGACTTGTTGCCTAACCTATGAGCGTTCCGCGTTCGTCGCGCTGGGAGCGGCCGGTCCGCTGCGGCTGACTCTGGATCGGCGGATTCGCGGTGCGGTCGCGAACGGCTGGGAGGTGTCGCCGGTTGTTTTGGGCCACGAAGTCTTGACGGGGGAAGTGATCTGTGAGTTCAAATTCCGTGACGCGATGCCTTCGCTGTTCAAACAGGTCATTGCGGATTTGAATCTGCAGCCGGCCAGCGTCTCGAAATATCGTCGGCTGATGCAGGCGATTCATTTGGTTAGGGAGTTACAGCCCTATCTCCCTGCCTCCCCACCGAATTCCTCGCAATAAGGGAGATGTTCGATATGCCTGATTGGTTTCCTGCCGTCAGTTCGCCGAACGCGGAAGTGATATTGGCTGTCATCGGTTTTCGACTGATGGCCGCCGCATTGTTGGGCGTGATCGTAGCGGCCGTCTACTTCGGGTCGCAGCGGCGAGCAGTGGGAGAAGTCTTTCCGCTGTTGATGACGTTGGTGCTGTTATCGATTCTGGTGGCGATGACGACGCTGGTGATCGGCAACAACGTCGCACGTGCCTTCGGTCTGGTGGGAGCCCTGTCGATCGTTCGGTTCCGTACCGTCGTGGACGACACGCGAGATACGTCATTCGTCATCTTCGCGGTGGTGGTGGGCATGGCGGTGGGTGCCGGCCATTTTTCGGAGTGCGCGATCGGTGTCCCGCTCGTGGCATGCATGGCGCTGACGATGAATGCGATGGGGCGTCGTTATTCACCGTCTACCGTGGAAACTCTGCTCGAGGTCCGCATCGGCAGTGGCTTCGACCCCGATCCATTGCTGACCGATGTGTTTCGCAGACATCTGACTTCGTTTCGTTTGACAACTGCGACGACAGCGCGGCAAGGCATTGCACTCGACCTGCATTACTCGGTGCGACTCACTCAGCCCGATACTCCGCTGATGTTGCTCAAGGAGTTGATGCAACTCGAAGGAGTGCAGAACGTCGAGCTGAAGTCGCCCTGAGCTGGATGATTCATGGAACGGAGAAAGTCACAATGTCCACGCTAATCCGAAGTGTCAGCGAGAGCGAACGCTTCCCAACGCTCCATTTCGTCGAACGTCGAGCGAGTGTTCGCCCTCGCTTAGGACCGGCGCAGAAATTACTGTCGGGATTGTCGTCTTTCGCTCCGCGAAAGAACGTTCTTTCGCGGAGCGAAAGACGACATTTATTGATGCGCCGATCCTTACGCGTTTTGAAGTTGCGCTGTTGTCCTGGCCCAAAGGGCAAAAACTCGATAGCCCAGGGCAGAGCGGAGCGGCGTCAGCCGCGGAGCGCCGCCCTGGGTTTGACGGACAAAAACGTGGCAAGCCCTGT
>JAYVSP010000693.1:0-5784 GCA_043775215.1 Planctomyces sp.
GCGGCTCGAGACATCGTGACTTCCTTGTCAGGTGTGGTTAATAAAACTCCTTTTCTGGAAATAGTTTACGAAGAAATCTGATTCTCAGATAGCCTCTAGACCGACGCCACCGTTTCGGCGGGGACAACCACTTCACGGACATTGATTCGGCGGCCTTCGCGGTCGAAAAAGACCGTGCCGTTAATCAGTGAAAACAGCGTGTAGTCTCGACCCATGCCGACGTTTTTGCCGGGATGCCACTTGGTGCCGCATTGCCGGATCAAAATGTTTCCGGCGATGACCCGTTGGCCACCGAACTTCTTAACTCCCAACCGCTGCGAATTCGAATCGCGACCGTTGCGGCTGGAGCCTTGTCCCTTCTTATGAGCCATGATCCCTTATCCTAATATCGAGTCTTCCAAGCCAGGTAGCATTTTGAAAAACGTGGCACTTTAGTGGTGGTCTGGCGGTCAATCAATGGTCGCAGCAAACAGATTTGACAGGGGGTGCGGCAAATTTGCCTGGCCCACACTAACCCGAAGCGCCAGCAAGGGCGGGCGCTCCACGAGACGTCAAACGGAGAATGACATCTTGTCGAGCGCCTGCCCTCGCTGGCGCTTCGGGTTAGTGTGGGCTGCCCGGATTTGTGGGCACACCCTTGACAGGTTCGGTGATCAGGGAGATTGACGATTGATGAAAAAGGATTGTTGATTGTTGAAGTGGAATGAGTCGAGGACTGCATTGTCCTTCAACAATCATCAATCCTTATCATCAATCGTAATCCGCAGTCCAGTACGGAATTCCATCTCGCAGCTACTCCTTGGCCTCGGCCTCAGCCGCTTTGGGAACTTTATCCTCTGCTGCCGGTGCCGCCTCGGCGGGCTTTTTGGCGGCAAGCGGTTTCTTGGCGGGAGTATTCGGATTCGGCGGCGAGGCCAGCGGAATTTGGACATCGTCGGGCTGGTAGATCCATTCCGGATCACCCTTGAGCTTGAATTCTTTCTCTTGAGGATCAATGGAATCGCCTGGACGCCAGAAGCGTTGAATCAACGTCTTTCGCCAAATGACTGGCTTCTCCTCATCATCCGTGACGCGGTCGTAGGTCGTCGTGAAGAACCAAATGTTTTCTTCCGGGTTGGCCGGAGCGGGCTTCTTATCGTTGAACAGGTTGTAGGTTTCCGAGGCGGCCTTCCAGATGTTCTTGCCGTCCCAAATTTGGTCAGAAAATGTCAACTTTCCGGCTTTGACGCGATCGATCAATGTTTGGTAGCTAACCGGCCCGCGAACCAGTTTGTAGCCATTGGAGAAACCGGACAGCATGATGGTGAAAAAGTCCGCCTCGGGATCGACGCCGCGCCACATGGCAACGCCGTATATGGCATCTTGGGGATTAGGCGCGGGGGGAGTAATCGGTGGGACGGGGCCAACCGCCTGGACGGTGTTCTTCAACACGACACCAGTCGGAAGATTGGGTCGTTCGCGATTCAGGATGACCTTTTGAGCGGCCGGGAGAATGACGTCGTCGTAGATTTTCTGCTGGTCGTTGTCATTGGTGACGAGCGTGAATTCCGGGACGAATTGCGGAGCCTCGACTTCCGTATCAAAGCGGTTCAATGGGTCGGTGTCCGACTGATCCTTGGTCTCGCCGAGTCCGGGATTGAAGGCTCGGTAGATCAGGTAGATGATCGGTTCAATACGTTTCTCGCCCGTCTTCGGATCAGGCAATTCGACCCGCCTCATCCGCAGCGATTTGAATTGCACCTCCAGCACCCACAAATTTGTCTGGCTGGTTCGTTCGTCGCCGGTGGCGACTGCGGAGGCTCGATTCACGAAGCCAAACGTCTTGACCGGAGCTTGAGCTCCCGTCCGCGAAGCTGTCCACAAGCTCGCCAGCACCAGCAGTCCAACGACCGCCATCAAAGTCGTCCGCCTTCGCCGAGAGCGGAGAGGGTGAGCAATGAATTCAGGGAAACGTCGCATCAATCGCGATCCTGCGAAAGAACGCGGCCGCCGCATCGCGGGCGCGTCGGTGTCGAAAGCAACGAGCCTCCGGGCTCGCTCATTTCGTAGAGTGACTCTCCGAGTCGAACGCTTGTCTGTTCAATTCGGAGAACCAACCTACATTCAAGTCGGAATCTATCTGCGTAATCGCTGTCGGGTCAATACGTTGTCGTGGATGACTGGACTTCTCAGAATGCCCGGCATGAGCGATCGGCTGGCAGACAATCTGGACCGTGTGAAGGCCGACATTGCGGCGGCGTGTGCTCGCGTCGGCCGCTCGCCGTCCGAGATCACTTTGGTCGCGGTCACGAAATACGCCGAACTGCCCTGGATCAAACGGCTGATCGACTTGGGAGTCCGCGACCTCGCCGAGAACCGTCCCCAGCAACTGCTCCTACGAACAACGCAACTTCCCTCGGAGGTCCGTTGGCATCTGATCGGCCACTTGCAGCGGAACAAGGTGCAGTCCATCTTGCCGCACACAGTGATGATTCATTCGGTCGACAGCCTGCGATTGCTCGATCGTATCTCAACGGTCGCGGCCGAACTGTCACTGCAGCCGCGCGTCATGCTGGAGGTCAATGTTTCTGGCGAGGCTTCCAAAGACGGCCTCTCGATGGCCGAGTTGACTTCACAGTGGGACGCCTTTGTGGCCGTGCCCAACGTCGAGATTGTGGGATTGATGACAATGGCTCCATTGACCAACGATCCCTCCGCCGCTCGACCGGTGTTTCGCGGACTGCGACAACTGCGCGACGACCTCGCGAGCCGCGCCGCCCCGCAGGTGAAACTGAACGAGCTGTCCATGGGGATGAGCAGCGATTTCCAAATCGCGATTGACGAAGGTGCAACGCTGGTGCGGATCGGCAGTCGATTGTTTGAAGGCTTGTAGAAGAAGTGGGCCGAAAAGTTTGGTCACGTTGTTGCTTGCCGACCACAATCACGGCCAAAATGAAGCAATGAGCACGAAGACCAATCCCGCAAAACTGCAACGCCGTTACGAGTCGCCAGACATTCCGATGTTGGCGATCCGCCGTTACGTGCGCCAGATCGTCGAGAAATTTCAGCCGGACAAGGTGATCTTGTTCGGTTCGTACGCGCGCGGTGAACAGCGTGACGGGAGCGATGTGGACTTGTTGGTCGTGATGCCGGCGTGGAATGAGATGAGCAAGGCGTCCCGAATTCGTTGGGAGTTGAAAGCGCCGTTTTCTTTGGACCTGATTGTGCGCACTCCGAAACATTTGCAACGCAGCTTGGACGAGAATGATTGGTTCTTGCGCGACGTGATGGAGACGGGAAAGGTGTTGTATGCAGCGTCTATTACGACGCCGTTTGGGGCTGCCGAACTGAAATGATTCCGCTCTTCTCTCGCACGTTGGGGAGACCACGCGAGACAACAACGGTCCGTTCCCGCGCAAACACCGAGTCTGCTACAAACCCGTCACGAATCATTCTCCCGCTCCACTTCGCAAGAGGACTCGCGATGGGTTTCTTCAGTTTTGAAGAGTTGTCGGCTTCCGTCGGCCCGATTGGGCTACTGACATTCGATGTCCCAGACAAGAAGGTCAACACGTTGTCGCAGGCGGTGCTCGCCGAGTTGACGTCGCATGTCGAGCGGTTGGAGAAACGAACGGACTTGAAGGGTTTGCTGTTTCGCAGCGGCAAGCCGGGACAGTTCATCGCCGGAGCCGATTTGAAGGAACTCGGCGCATTGATCGACGCAACGCGTGAGGACTGTCAGCGAGCGATCTCGGCCGGTCACGAACTCTTCAGCCGCGTCAGCCGCTTGCCGTTTCCGACGGTCGCGCTGGTGGACGGCAACTCGATGGGCGGCGGTACCGAGTTGATCTTGTCGATGGACTATCGGCTGGCCTCGACGAATGCGACCACGAAGATCGCGCTGCCGGAGACGAAGATCGGTCTGATCCCCGGATGGGGCGGGACGCAGCGGTTGCCGCGCGTGGTCGGCGTGCATCACGCGATTGACATCATTTGCGGAGCGGAAGCGGTTTCGGCCGCGAAGGCCGTGCAGATCGGGCTGTGCTTTGATGCCGTCCCGGCCGACAAACTGCTGGAGGCGGGTATCGCCTTGATCAAGCAAGTGAGTGGGGCAGGTTTTCAACCTGCCTGGCCATCAATGCCCGCAACACAAGAGGCAGGTTGGAAACCTGCCCCACAGTGGCAAGCAGATCGGCAGAAGCGATCGCAGCCCGTCGGACTCAGCCCAGATCAATTCAACTTCGCGTTCGCCTGTGCGGAGGGAGCGATCAAGGGCAAGACGAAGGGGCAATACCCGGCACCGCTCGCCGCACTCAAGGCCATCAAGGAAGGGATCAACCGGCCGCTCGATGAGGCGTTGCAAATCGAACAGCAAGTCGCGCTCGAAGTCACCGGCACACCGATTTCCTCGAACCTGATTTCAGTGTTCTTCATGAACAACGCGATCGGCCGCGATCCGGGTTTCTTGCCAGCGACGGCGATACCGCGCGACGTGAAGCAAGTCGGAGTGCTTGGCAGCGGGCTGATGGGCGCCGGGATCGCGACGGCTCACGCGCGGCGCGGCGTACCGGCCGTGATGGTCGATGTCGGTCAAGACCGGCTCGCCGACGGCATGAAGCGCGCCTGCAAAGTCATTGAGGACCGCATCCGCATCAACCGCGCGACACCGCAGGACATGCAAGAGATGCTCACGCGACTGAGCACTTCGACGTCGCGAGCGGTCTTCGCCGAGGCTGACGTCGTCGTCGAGGCGATCACCGAAAATGAAGCTCTCAAAACGCAGGCATATCACGAACTGAAGTCGATCCTGCGCGACGACGCGATCCTGTGCAGCAACACGTCCACGATCTCGATCACGCGTATGGCCGAAGCCGCACCGCATCCCGAACGGTTCGTCGGCATGCACTTCTTTTATCCCGTGGACCGCATGGAACTGGTCGAGGTGATTCGCGGAACGAAGACCGACGACGACACCGTCGCGACGATCGTGGCGCTGGCCAAGAAGATTGGCAAGACGCCGATCGTGATGAAAGACTGCCCTGGCTTCTTAGTCAATCGCGTACTGCTGCCGTACATGAACGAGGCGATCTTGTTATTGCAGGAAGGTGCTTCGATGGACGATGTCGACAAGGCCGCGACCAAGTTCGGGATGCCGATGGGGCCGATCGCGCTCAACGATCTCGTCGGCCTCGACACCGCGTTTTACGCCGGGCAAGTGGTCTCGACGGCATATGCCGATCGTGCTGTGCCGAGTCCGATTCTCGGTGAACTCGTCCAAGCCGGCCGCTTGGGAAACAAGAGCGGTGCTGGCTTCCGCAAACTCGACAAGAAAGGGAAGCCCGCGCTGGATCCTGAATTCGCTCCGTTCCTGGAGCGGCACCGCCAGGACAACCGAAGGTTCACGATCGATGAACTCACCGACCGCTTGTTCCTGCCGATGCTGCTGGAAGCCACGCGAGTCCTCGAAGAGGGGATCGTCGCCGAGCCGCATCACGTCGACATGGGCCTGATCCTCGGTATCGGATTCCCGCCGTTCCGAGGTGGCATTCTCCACTGGTGCGATACTGAAGGTGCCTCTGCGATCCGCGATCGACTGGCGAAGTACGCGAGCCTCGGCAAGCGTTTTGCGCCGACCGAATCGATCATTGCGAATCGCGTTTTCTTTCCGCGGTGACTGACGTGATTTCGGTTTGTGCTGCTGCCATTCCTAAATCATTAAGGCCGAAGACGTTGTTTTCCTGACACAAAATCCTAAATCCGAAGAACCAAATCCAAAGGAAATCCGAAACACAAAATCTGAAATGA
>JAYVSP010000694.1:0-11003 GCA_043775215.1 Planctomyces sp.
CTTTCCTTTGCGGCGGAGCCGCTTTTTGTTGGTGACTAAAACGACTCGACGCAAAAAGAAATTGAAAGCGGCTCTGCCGCAAAAGAAAGCGGGGATGCATCCCCGCACTCCAAATTGTTCAGGAGAGACTCAATGGTCGGAAGGACATTGTGGCGGGTTGTCGGTGCCATCTGGATCGGACTGTTTTCGCTGACTGCTTCGGCGGATGAGATTCGGCACGTCGTGCTGATCAGCGTCGATGGCCTGGCGGCGAGTTATTTCGACGATCCGAAGGCTGAACTGCCGACGCTGCGAATGCTCGCGAAGCAAGGAGCGCGTGCCGACGGGATGATCACGACCTTTCCCAGTGTGACGTGGCCGTCACACACCTCGCTGGTGACCGGCACGACTGCGAAACGGCATGGAGTCATCGGCAACAGCGTGTTCGATCGGCGCGCCGGCCGCGAACTGGTTTACATCGGCGATCCGGACTTGGAGAAGGCTCAGGCCATCAAGGTGCCGACGTTGTATGACGCCGCTCACGCCGCCGGGTTGAAGTGTGGCAGTGTCATCTGGCCTTGCTGCAACGGAGCGACTTCGCTGGATTGGGTCATCCCCGACTCGAACAAGCCGGCGCTCCATGCCAAGTACACGACGCCCGGCTTTGTCGACGAACTCAAGGCAGCGGACATCGACATCTCCAAGCTCGGCGAGTGGGGCTGGGGCAAGCAGTACTCGTCGCAGCGCGACGACTTGTACACGCGCGTCACGCTGCATCTTCTGGAAAAACACCAAGCCAACCTGATTCTCCTGCACCTGATCACGCCCGACGGGGTCGAGCACGCTTACGGCCCGCACACTCCGGAAGCCTACGAAGCGGTCGCCGAAGCGGATGCGAACGTGAAGCGAGTTTGGGACGCTCTGCAAAAGCCGCCGTTCGCCGGTCGTTCAGCGTTGTTCGTGACGTCCGATCACGGCTTCGCACCGATCGAGAAACTGATTCGGCCCAATGTCGAACTCAAACGACTGGGGCTGATCACCACGGATGCGGACAACAAGCCGGTCAAACGGCAAGCATGGTGTGTGGCTCAAGGGGGTTCGGCTTTCATCTATCTTTTGGAAGATGCGAAGGACACTGACTTACTGCCGCGTCTGAAAGCAGCATTCGCAAAGCTCGATGGAGTGGAGCGAATCATCGAACCGGTCGAATTTGAGTCGCTCGGCCTGCCGCTTCCGGCCGACAACCACGAAGCTCCGCACCTGATCCTCGCGACGGGACAAGGCTATTCGTTCAATAGCGAACTGACGGGAGAAGTGATCGGTCCGGTGACCGCTACCTACAAAGGGACTCACGGACACTTGCCGCAGCCGGCCTACATGCACGCGACGTTCGTGGCCGCCGGTACGGGAATCCAACCGGGCGTCCGTTTGAAAACGATCAACAACATCGACGTCGCGCCGACGGTCGCCCGGCTGATGGGACTAAAGTTGCCCAGTGCCGAGGGACGAGTGCTGACCGAGATTCTCAAATGACTGCCGATTTGATGAGTCTCTGAACGTCAATTTCCAGACCATTCGGCTGCGCTAAAATGCTGGCATGCAACTCCATTCTCGCTCCCACTAATTTAGAACGCTCGACTACCAGGCTTTCGCCCTCCGCTGACCCGGCTCCTGAGCACGCACTCAACCGCGACGCCGAAGCTCTCGGCCGCCGCATCTCGTTGCGTGTCGTCGATGTCGGTGGGGCAGCCACGGGATGGACGGAATCCGGCCTCGCGCGGGCCAACGAGCAGATCGACGACGACGACCAGAAAATCCCGGGCTGGCATCCGAACCAGCTTCTTTGACCGGATGCCTCAAATCATTTCGCGTCTTGGACTGCATCGTCCGCGATCGCCAATGTCATCTTCGACTTGTGCCGAAACGAGACATTACTCAGTGAGATCGAGATCGATCGTATTCGGCCCACGATCCGAGATGGTCTTTTTGAGTCCCGACGTCTTTGGGTCCGCGTACTTCGCGGGAAGCTCGAAGGCGACGACAGGCTTTCCAGACTTCTGAGCCGCATGGGCGGCTTCCATGGCTTTGGCGTAGCCGTCGCCGTTCAAACTCGTGTCACCACTAACGACCACGTTGCTCTTCACCTTGAGAACCGTCACTTGATGTTCGCCGGGGATGGCTCCATCGTTCGAGTCGAATGTCGTGAGGTGATAGATTCCGCGCTCGTCGCTTAGACCGATGGCCGCTCGCGGCGCGCCCTCTTTCATAAAGGTGACATGTGCTCCGGCGACTGGTTTCCCTTGAAACGTGACCTTTCCGGAAGCGGGCACGACCTTGGGGTGATCGGAACTCCCTCCGCATCCCAAGAGCGCGAGAGTCGGAATCATGCAAACGCCGACAAGTGCTTTTCGACGGAACGCACTCAACATGGTTGTGATCCCTCGTAATCTGCGAAGACCATTCGTCGTAGCTGAATTCGCCAGAATTCAGACATTGTCCAGTCGAATGATCTGAAGTCTGGCGACTTCAGCTACTACTACGGTTCAGCGCTGACGGTTTAGAACGCAGCAACAACTTGACCATCACGGCGGTCGCCCAGTCGTTGAAGGTTCGTAAAGTCAATGTTCTGGCTCACGAACCGCACCGAACCGTCACACATTCCGAAATGCACACCGCCCGAGTGCCGCGATTTGAATCCGTGCGACGTGACCCAATTGCTCCACGAGTTGCAGTCACCCGGCACATTACTATTGCCAGCACCTTCTCCCGGACATGTTGGGAAGTTAATCGGCACGGACACCGCATTAAAGAAGCGATGAGCGTTATACCAGCCAAGCGCTGAGTGGTCGCTGCATTTGATCCGCGTCTCGCCAAACAGAATTGTGTTCGCTGTACCATCAGTAATGTCTCGAATGTTCGCGGACCACACTGAGCGTGTCGCGAAAGGCCCCGAAACAGTGGCCGGGTTTGGAGAGTCACCCCAAGGTTCCGAGCCGTTACCGAACATATTTCCCGGATAGGCGAAGCAGAGAGATGGAAAGATTGTATTGGAACTGCGAGCAGAAGCACCGAGGCTTGGGACATAATTCGTCTGCGAAACACCAAAGGCCGTGCTGTCCGAATCATCTGAGGGACATATAAACACTGCAATGACCGTCGTCCTCAGGACAGCGTCGGAATAAATCTGGTTCACGACATCGCCGGAAAAGTTGAGTTTTTTGTAAAAGGACGCTTGGTCCAAGTAGGGAAGAAGGCGGACGTGAGTGCTGCCCTTTCGATGAATGGCACCGGTAGATGACTCTGCCCCTGGCTGCCACGCGAAGAGCGGTGAAACACCCAATCCTGACGCGATCGAAAACATCTTGAAGTTGTCGTGATAATTGTGCAGCGCGAGACCGAATTGCTTCAAATTGTTCCGACATTGGGAGCGTCTCGCGGCTTCTCGAGCTTGTTGTACCGCAGGCAATAACAAGGCAATGAGGATGGCAATAATGGCGATCACCACCAATAGTTCAATCAGAGTAAAGCCATGTCTTCGAGTGTGTCGCATGATGACCCTTTTCAGAACCGTGATTGGAGACCCACACGGTCAAATGGCACAACGGCCGACGGCGGAACGTCGGTTGTGCCATTGTTACTTCAGTTCCCGCCGCACTGCGTCGACCGAGACAACGACTCGAAATCCGTCACGAACATACGCGAGATTTGGCTCTTGATGTCCGCGATCCGTCACACGCGGAGTGTTGATGATGTCGCCGCCCCGTTTCACTCGTGTCACGCCGGTTTTGGGACCACGAGGATTCGTCACTGACTCTGATCGGTAGGTGTTGGATGCGTAATAGTCCTCGCAAAACTCCCAAATATTGCCAAGCATATCGTACAGTCCAAACGCGTTTGCTCGTCGCTGGCCGCCGATTTGCGGGTGGTCGAGCATGTCAGCCCAATACCAAGCAAAATCCTTGAACGGTTCACCGCTCGGCAAGACTTGCGATCCGTATACCCAATCACCCTCAAGGCCAGCCTTCGCTGCGTATTCCCATTCTGCCTCTGTGGGCAGTCGGTATTCGGCTGATTGCGTACTCGACAACCAACGACAGAATTCATTGGCATCGTTCCAAGTCACTGCTGACACCGGATGATTCTTAGTTTGCGCGGACTCTGGTTTTCGATTCCAAACTGCTTCCGGAGACTGTGACCATTCACCTTTGATGGCACCAAACGCACCGCCATGACGTTCGGCGTCGGTAACATACGAACTGTCGTTTGCGAATTGCTCAAAGACGCCAAACGTTGTTTCGCAAATCGCAAGATAGAAAGGCAGTGTGATCGTGACTCGGTGTGGCGGGACTTCGCTCAACATGGCTTCACGCCAAAAGTCCAATTCCTGCGTCCTCGCCCCTTCCTCAATGGATGCTAGTGAGCTCCCCATCGTGAATTCACCTGGCGGAATCAGGCAGAATTTCATGTCGAGCGAATTGGTGTATTCCACCGGGACTTGGAGGTACTGAGCCCATTCCCGCTGGTGCTGCTTCGCTTGCTCGGTGTTGAACGGCGCGATCGCGGGTTTGGGAGCATCGGTCGGCCAACGAAACCTGTCCGACTTCTTGAGTTCCCGCACACCTTCGATGGTCAGCAAAACCCGAAAACCAGTCGCGTGGTGACGGCCCGTCGGAGAACTCACATGTCGACTCGACGCACGGCAGGCGGGGGCATAGTCGTTCCAGTTGCCACCTCGAAGAATTCGATGAGAACCGGAAGAAGCTGCGTCGTTTGGATCAATCGCCGCGATCTCTTTGAACTGTCCGTAATAAGTAGGCATCCAAGCATCCTGACACCACTCCCAGGCATTTCCGTGAGTGTCGAACAGCCCAAACGGATTGGGATTCAATTGACCTACCTCATGCGTCCGCGATCCTGAGTTCAAACCGGACCAGCCGACACGCAGCAAATCGTCTTCCTGATCGCCGCTCGAAAACCTCGTTGTTGTCCCCGCTCGACATGCAAACTCCCATTCCGCTTCCGTCGGTAACCGATAGCCAGAACCCTTCAAGAACGTGATCGACTCCTCCGCACGGAAATAGAATGGTTTCAGCTTTTCCATTTGGCTCAGTTTGGCACAGAACTCGGCGGCATCGTTCCAACAGACCATTTCCACAGGATGGTTCGCGGTGTCGCGGTCCTCGACCGCTGCAAATGCTGACGGATTCTTGCCCATCACGGATTCATAATTCTTCTGTGTCACCTCCATGACACTCAGGTAGATCGGCTGCGTCAGAATCACCCTATGCTGAGGAGCTTCGCTCTTCACAGCATTGTGCCAGTATTTGTCATCGGGATTAATCAGAGCCAACATCTCTTCAATCTCTTCGGGAGTGCTGCCCATGATGAATTCACCGGGGGGAATAAGGCGGAACTTCATCCCAAGGGAGTTGCTCCACTCGACGGGGACACCGAGATGCTTGGCCCAGGCTGACTGATGCTGTTGTGCCTGCTCGGCATCAAACGGCGCAATCGCGGGGGGCGGCGCATCGCTTGGCCAAACATACATGCGCTTCGCCATGACCTCAGGCTTATCGCCTTTCGGCAGCACATGCGTGCTGTCTGTTGTTGGCCGGTTGATGATCAAACTGGCCGATAGAACCAACACGCTCAAAACTCCGGCTGCGATCAGTATCGTTCTGGTGAGCGTTGGCCTTTGCGTCAGCACAGCGGTCAGCGTGGCCGTCAGTGTGGAGACCGACGAATCTTTGAGGATGCGGGATGTCTCGGCATCAGTGTCCGAGCCGAGTGGCCGGTCGAAGATGATGGTCGGTTGGTTGAATGTCCGGCAGCGCTCCAGATCGGCAATGACCTCGGTCATTGTCTGATACCGGTCTTCCACTTTCTTGGCGACCATCTTGCGGAAGATCGCCTCAACTTGTTCCGGCACTTCGGACTGAATTGCTCGCAGTGAGGGAATCGACTGATCCCGATGGGCCAGCAGCTTCGCCATCAGCGTGTCGCCACCGTAGATCGCCTTGCCCGCCAGAAAGTAATACAGCGAACATCCCAGACTGTAGATGTCGGCTCGCGCATCCGCTGTCTTGGTGTCGACGGCTTGTTCGGGAGCCATGTAATCGACGGTCCCCATCACGGTCCCGGTCGAAGTCAGTTCGGCTTGAGCCGCGACGTCACCGCCGTCGATTCGAGCCAGTCCCATGTCCAGAATCTTGACCGTTCCCTTTTTGTCCAACAGCAGATTGGCTGGCTTGATGTCTCGATGCACAATCCCTTCGGCGTGCGCGGCCTCCAAACCTCGGGCCGCTTGCAGCGTGAAATCGACCGCCTGCTCCACGGAGAACGGACCGTTCTTCTTCACCAATGCGGAGAGGTCACTTCCTTCGACGCATTCCATCACGAGGAAGTGGACGCCATTGGCCAGATCGGCATCGTGCGCTGTGACGATGTTGGGATGGCTGATTTTTGCAGCCGCTTTGATTTCCCGGTGAAAGCGGGCGACGACCGCTTCATCGTTGGTCAAATGGGGTGGCAACACTTTGAGTGCCACGATGCGGTCCATGTGCCGATGCCGGGCCTTGAAGACCTGTCCCATGCCGCCAGCACCGAGCACTTCCAGGATGACGTAATTCCCAAGTGTCAGCGACTTGCCGTTGCCGCGCTCAATCTCCTCCACCTGGAACTTGGTCAGTTTGTTCTGTCGAATCAGTTCGCGAGCGAGTTCTTCCACGTTTTTCGGCGAGCTATTGGGTGGCAAAAAATCCTTGAGCGTGTCCCCCGCAAGAACGGAACTGTCGGCAAGCTGTTTCACGAATTGCTCAAGGCCGAGAGCCGGTTGCGGCTTGGAAGGACGTTTTTCCAAGACACCAAATCGGGACGCATCACGAAAGAACTCGTTCAGTTCGCCGACAATGTCTTCGTGCCGCGCCAAGAAGTCGTCGAGGTCTGGAGCCTCACCCGCCTCATCCGCCAATAAAAACTCGGCGATCGCCCCATCCAAGACGTCCTCTCGTAACAGTGTTGGATGATCAACGGCCATAAACTCGACTCGCGAACAGACAAAGATTTGTCGGGAAAGAGACGATCACTCGAATTGGTGTCGGTCGAGTTCCTCACGGAGCAGTTTGAGCGCTTTCCGCAGTGAGTTGGCGACTTTGATGTGACTGAGTCCCGTTCGTTCCGCGATCTCAGACACGGCGAGTCCATCCCAATTCTTGAGAATCAACACCTGACGTTCGGCTTCTGGCAGTTTGGCCATTGCCACGGACACAGCCAGCACTTGTTCATTCTTCAACACCTGCTGATCGGGCCGGGATTCGTCCGCAGCAATAAACTTTTCCATTCGAAACGACGATTGTTCGATGGCGTCGTCCAGCGACACCTCGCGACCGACGTCGCGTTTCTGAGCTGTCCATAAACGCTGCTCGTCACGAAGGTTGTTGACGAGAATGCGTCGGAGCCACGGCATGACCTCCTCTTCGTTCTGCGGGCGTTTCTCACCCTCCAAATGAGCTTCGAGTAAAGTTTGCTGAACGACCCCCGACAAATCGACTTTCCCTCGCATTGCTGGATCAAGCTGAAGCTCCACCAGAATTCGCAAGTAATCGCGATAACGCTCCAAGTCATACCGTTTGGCTGTCGTCTCCAGCACCATGAGCAGTCGCTCCATTAAAATAAGCGAAAAAGCCACCGCGTCAGGTAAACAAATTACACCGCGACTCGCAAGTTCGCAAAAATAATCAAAGAAACGCGGAAAGGGAGCGGTGTTTATGAAATGGCGACGATGGCTTGACTCAAACGTCTCATGCCTTCGCGGATGCCATCGTGCGATTGCACTCCGAAGCTCAGTCGCATGTCGTTGCGTGGGCGCTGGTCGGCGGGATTGGCGAAGCAGAGGTCGCCGGGGACGTACATGACTTGCTCGATGTCGACGGCTCGGCGGAACAGCGGTGAATCGAAGCCGGTGGCGATGTGCGGCGGAAGACTCATCCAGACGTAGAGGCCGCCGGCGGGGTGGACCCAGGAGACGCCAGGCAGATTGGTGAAGAATTCATCGGCGGCGGCGAGCATCGAGTCACGCTTCGCTCGATACGCGGCTCGGACTTGTTCGGCGTGAGTCGCGAAGCGGCCGGAGGCGAGCAGGTCGGCGATGAGATGCTGGTTGAAGTTGGCCGAGCCGAAATCCTGATTCCCTTTCAAGTCGTTGATCGCGTCACGCAATGGTTGCGGCATCAGTCCGAAGCCGACTCGCAGGCCGGGTGAAAAACTTTTTGAGAATGTGCCTGCGTGAATCACGGTTTGGCCCTCGGTGTCGAAGCTCCAAACGCTGGGCAGGGCAGGGTGGTCGTAATGCAGTTCGCGATAGGCGGCATCTTCCAGCACGAGGATGCGTTGCCTTTTTGACCAGTGGCGGGCGATGCCAACCAACTCGGCGCGGCGCTCGAGCGAAAGGCTGATGCCAGTTGGATTCTCGAACTCGCTGACGACGTAGATCAGTTTCACGCGTGATAGTTCGCCGGCCACTTCAAGCCGTTGCAACTCCGCGGCCAGAGCGTCTGTTTGCAAGCCGTGTTCGTCCGCCGGCAACGCGATCGTCCGCGCACCGACTCCGTGAAGCACGCCGAGAAACACGAAATACGTTGGAGCAGCGACGATGCAGATATCGCCGGGGTCCAAGAGCGCGTCAGCCAGCAAAGCGAGCAGTTGCTGCGAGCCGGTCGTGCAGACGATTTCTTCGGGTACGGCGCTGCGTTGTCCGACCGGCGTCGATTCTCGTTCCAGCCGGCTGACGTATTCGGCGAGTTGTTGCCTCAACCGGAGATCGCCCAGCGTCGTGCCGTATTGCAACGCCTGCCGCGCAGATGCGTCATCCGTCAGAAGGTCTCGGCAGACTTCTGCCGCTTCGGTCACTGGCAGCGAGCCGGGATCAACCAGTCCCGCCGCCAGCGACAAGACGTGCGGATGCTCGATCCCTTGCTGCATCAAAAAGCTGATGGCCTGATCGGTTGCCCAAAGTCGACGCTGGCTGAAAGTGAATGAGGGTTGGGAAGGCATCTTGATTTTCGATTTCAGATTTTTGATTGGGGATTGAAGGCGAGCCAGTGGGGAGTCAATCCCGACCGGGTCGGGACGGTGTCCCAACCTGCATAATGCCGCGAGTTTGCAGGAGTCGTTGCGGATTTGCAAAGCCCCCTCGCGACCGGATCAGACGGTCGTTCGCAAATCAAGAGACGACTGACAAAGCCTTCCGCCAGTGGGGATCGGAGCGTTATCGTGTCGATACTTGGTGTCTTCATCCGTGTGTCTTCTTATCCGTGTGGTGCTGCGCGTTCACTCGAAAAAAAGCAACGCAAATGCCACACACGGATAGAAGACCACACGGATAAAGACACCCGTCTCTCAGACGCGCGATCTGTAAATACGAATGACGAACTTGGGTAAAGATTATGCTCAACCTTGTGACATCACGATCTTGCCGTTCGGCGTTTTGCGACGGACTAACGCGGCGCGGCATGTTGCAGATCGGCTCACTGTCCGTCGGCGGACTGACGCTGCCGAGCCTGTTGCGGGCTGACACCGCGGGCGATCTGCGGTCGTCGAGCAAAGCAGTCATCATGGTTTACCTGTCCGGTGGAATCTCTCATCAGGACACAGTTGACCTGAAGCCGGACGCTCCGGCCGAAGTGCGCGGCGAGTTTCGGCCGATCGGCTCGAATGTGCCGGGCATTGAAGTTTGCGAGCTGTTGCCGAAGCTTGCGGCATGCATGGACAAGACAGCGATTATTCGGAGCATCGTCGGCCAGGTCGATGAGCACAGCAGTTTTCAAAGTCTGACTGGCCGGACGATGGATGTCGCCTTGCGAGAAGGCTGGCCGAACTTCGGATCGGTGATCTCGCAACAGATGGGACCGAAGGACGCGGCGACTCCGGCATTCGTGGATTTGTTTCCGACGATGCAACATCGTCCGTACAACAGCCCGCCGCCTGGTATGGTCGGCCCTTCGTTGCGCGGAATTCGAGCAGATGGCGAAGATTTGGAGAGCATGAAGCTCCGATTCATTGATGCGTCGCGGTTCGGTGATCGACGGCAATTGCTGTCGGCGATTGACGGCATCAAACGGGATGTCGATAGCCTGGCTCTGGCTGGCATGGATTCGAGCTATCAAAAAGCGTTTGATGTGCTCACATCAAGCCGTCTCGTCAACGCTTTGGATGTTGAGAAAGAAGACTCGGCCGTGCGCGAGCGGTATGGCAAGGGATCGGCAAAGCATCTCGGTGACGGAGCCCCCATGTGGAACGATCAGTTGTTGCAAGCTCGACGATTAATCGAAGCCGGGGTGCGGTGCGTGACGGTTTCGTATGGCTTCTGGGACACTCACGGCAACAACTTCAAGCACATGAAGCAGCACTTGCCGTTGTTCGACACGGGCATCTCGGCGTTGATCGAAGATATTTCCGCGCGTGGCCTCGATCGAGACGTGACCGTCGTGGTCTGGGGCGAATTCGGGCGGACTCCGAAGATCAACAAAGACGCCGGTCGCGACCACTGGCCGCGAGTCAACAGCGCGATTCTCGCTGGTGGCGGAATGCGAGTCGGCAAGGTGCTCGGAGCGACTGACAAGATCGCCGATTCGGCCATCGACCGCCCGATCCACTACCAAGATGTGCTGGCCACGATCTATCACAACCTCGGCTTCGGCGATGATCCCACGATCACGACCGTCGCTGGAGCCCGCTTGCGAGCATTGCCGACCAGTGCGCGGGTTATCAGCGAATTGATTTGAATGGCGCGATGCAATGCACTCCGACATTTAAGGAACGGGGCCGCAATAAGTTCCCGATTTGATTTTACTCGATGATTGGAACTACGAGTGATGTTTGTGCTTTGGCCCAAAGGGCTGTTACTCGAAAGCCCAGGGCAACGCCCTGGGGGGATCGAGTTCGGAAGTTTCCCAGCCCTGAAAGGGCGAAACCAACGAACGTCGATTGTGCCGCCCTTTCAGGGCTGGTGTTTAATCATCTTCAGT
>JAYVSP010000695.1:0-4660 GCA_043775215.1 Planctomyces sp.
GACATAGGCTTGAGCCATTGCGCGGGCTTCGTCGACGGAGGTGGTCTTGATGACTTCGTCGATCAGCTTGAGGGCTTCGTCATGCTTCGACTGCTTGACGAGACACGCGGCCTGTCCGACTTGAGCTTCGGCGCGGCGTCCTTTTTCGGCATCGGTTTCGGCTTTGTTGGACGCGGCGTCCGCGAAAGACTTCGCCGCGCCGTCGACGTCGTTCTGCCTGAGTTGCATCCCGCCCACGGCAATCTTCGATGCCATCTTGAAGTCGGTCCAGGGAGCCTTTCCCAAAGATTCAAAAGCGGCCTGTGCCTTCGCGTAATCTCCCTTCGCGGCCTGAGCTTGGCCGAGGAAGTTGATGGCCTCGAAGTAGCCGAAGTGGTCAGCGTTGGTTTTCGTGAAGGTTTCCAGCCGCTTGATCGCATCGTCCATTTTGGCGGGATCGTCCAGCGCCTGCTTGGCCATTGTGCGCGCGATCAAAAACTCCAAATAGAGCTTCAGCTTACCACTGGAGTCTTTGATGACTTCGGTATAGGTCTCAAGTGCCTTTTCATAGTTGCCGCGGTCTTCGTCGCCCTCTGCGATGCCCAGCTTGGCGGGTTCGCCGTCCCACTTGATTTTGGCGATATCGTTGGCCGGAATTTTTTGTGCTCCGCCGGTTTTGGGCGTGATCGTGATTTCCGTCTTGTTAGTCGCACCGATCTCGCCAAGGATCGGCTTGTTGGTGCTCTTTTGAGTGACGATATCGACCGCCCACAGCGGCGAAACTGCGAGGATCAGTGTGCCGCATGTGGCGATAATGGTTAGTCGTGTTCGAGTCATGAGGGTGTCTCCGTGAGTGCGCGGGCCGAACCTGGAGTGCTGCGGCTCGACGCAGCCCTCCATTCAGTTGGAAAAAAGACGTTGGTCGCAGTTTCTGGACTTTGAGGGTCGGCATTGCATTTGAATGGAGGGCCGCGTCGAGCCGCCGCACTCCAGGGAAACGCTTATTCCGACGGTGGTTTTGCTTTGGGCTTCGTTGGTTTGCTGGCGGATATCGTTTTCTTGACTGGTTTGCGTGGCATGGCGAACTCCGGCATCTCCAGAATCGGGCCGGCGGGCGGACTGGATTCTACCGGGAAGAGCGATGTGTCGTCGTTGCTGGGTGCCACTCGCAAAGCAGGATGGTGCGACTTGTTTTTGTTGTTGATGGCCATCCAGATGACCGCTCCGCCGCCGCCGAGGATGATCAGGCCGAAGAGAATATAACCGAGCGGCGAGCCTCCCTCCGCCTTCTTCGCGGCTGTGCGATCGTCCTTCGACTTCACGTGCGCGGTCTTCGTTTCGGTCAGATCGTCGGACGCGATCGGCTTGGCGGCGGCGATCACGATTTCCTTGGGACGTACGAGCGGGTCGGGTGACTGGCCGAGATCGACTTGGATTTGCCGATACAGTCGATCGAACTTCTTCCACCAGTCGGCGGGAAAATCGCCGGTGATTTGCACGAACGTTTGAATCACTTGCTTGGCCGTTTCTAGTTCCGCCTGTTTCTTAGAGACCGTGGATTGCACCATTCCCAGTTTGTGCCGGCAGACCGAGGTGTTGTACCAGGACTCGAACAGTTTATCGCCGTAGCGTTCTTTGGACTCGGGACGGCCATCGGATGTCAGCCGTTGCAGCTTCATGCTCAGTTCGGTCCAGCCCCAGACGTGGGCTTTTTCACCCAGCGGCCCGCCTTGCAGAGCCTTCTTGAAGTACTCCGTCTTGCCGGCCAGCCCTTGATCGTGCCAGACGTAAGCGGCCTCGAATTGCACATCGGTGTTTTTGGAGCGTTCGGCGAGCAGTGTCTTGAGTGAGCTTTCCGCTCCCTGGAAATCGCCTTGCCGGCGCTTGCAGTTAACCAATCGCAGCCGAATACCGGCCAAGCGGCCTTTGTCGGTAAACGCCTTTTCTTGTTTCGCGCGTTCCAGAACCGACTGATAGGTTGATGCTGCTCGTTGAAAATACGTGGCCGAATCGGCTGCGACATCGCTGGTCGATTGCGCCAGTCCGTAATACGTTTCCGCAATCCAGGTCATTGAGGAGAAGTTCTGATCCGGTCGCTTGTACATCGCGTCGAGAAATTCCTCGAACGAGCGGCGGACTTCGTCAAACCGCCGCTTGTCGCCGGCTCCCTTCAGCCGGCCGAGTTCCTTTTCGAGCTCTCGGCCGAGTTGCACGTACACAACAGTGATCGCATCTGCTCCGCCACTGTGTTCGGCGAGTTGCTCCAAATGGCCCATGACTTCACGCGCGGCGTCCAACTGTTGCAAGCCGACACGGCCGCGAAGCAGCAACTGGTACACATGCGACGCAAACCGAGCACTGCGGACGTTGGGATGCTGCGGACGGCGTTTTTCATCTTCGACCGCAATCGCGACCAGCACAGAGTGCGGCTGCTTTTGCACCAGGTCAATTGCCGGTTCGTACTGCCCGGACGTCAGCAGGATTTCGGCCAACGAGACTTTCGCCGCGACTAGTTCGTCCGGCGTCTTGCCGAGTTCGGGGAGTTTCTTCTGCGTCCGCTCGATGCCGAGCCGCAGGGACTTCTCGGCTTCCGTCCGCCATTTCGTCAGCTCATCGGGAGTCGGCCGCTGCGTGACGTCTTCAATCAGCGCGGCCAACAAATACTGTTGCCATAGGGCCTGCCCGGCCGAGCACTGCGCCTCCGGAAAGTTCTCGGCCGTTTCCGAGACTTTCAGATACCACTCGGCCGCAGTAAGCGGTTGTTCCATCTGTCCGAACGTGCGACCGACGAGCATCCGCGTTTCATTCGACTTCAGATGTGACGGCCATTTGGACGTGATGAAGTTCGCCAGCCGGACCATTAAACGGGTGTCGGCCTCGCGCAGCACTTTGATTTCGTTGGGCGTTTGATTGAAGCCTTTGATGTACGATGCCACGCCGAGGTATGCCGCATCGAGTGCGGTCTGCTCGTCGTGCTTGTCCGGGGTCGCCCCGAACGCGACCGCTTCCGCCGCGATTGCCGCTTCGTAGGGCCGGTCGGCGAGGTAATAGCCGTAAGACAGCAAGTACCGCGCTTGATTGACGTCGGATCGCGCCGTCCCCTGATTGGCGAAGTTCAGTGCGAGCCGCAGCACGCGAATTTGCTCTTTGAGCAGTTGCTGCAAGTCAGCCCGCAGCTTCTCGACTTCATCGCGCGGCCGCTTGTCATTGCCGGCAGCGTCGACCAATGTTTTCTTTTCACCGACGCGTTTCACGAGATCGCGGCCGAGCGCGAGAGCCGTGTCGAAATCTTTCGGATCGCTACTGCCGTCCTTGCCACGCTGACGCAGACTTAGATCACGGATGCGATGCTGCGCGAGTTCGCGATATGGCCCCGACAGTTTTGACAGTTGCGTCAAATGAATCACCGCCTGCCGCAGCAGTTTGTCTTTCTCGGCGGCCGTCACGCCCGAACTATCGGCCAGTTTTTCCTGAGCGACCACCAGTTCCCAGCGGACGCCTTGTCCCGCCTGACTGCGTTGTTCAATCGGCTTCGCGGCCTTGAGCCATTCTTCCGCCTCGGCGATTGCGATCGCGTACTCGCGGCGATGATCGTGGTTCAGGCAGATCAGCCGGAAGTGCCGCACTTGGTCCTGCAATACCTTGAGTCCTTCCGGCGGATGACCGAGCAACTCGGCATAAATTCCGAGTGCTCGCTGCGGATCATCCATTTCTTCGTAGCACTTTGCCTCCCACATTTGAGCGTGCAGGCCACCGACCGTCGTGCGGTATCGCGTGTGAATGCCGCGAAACAATTCGACCGCCTGCTTCACATGGAACGTGTGATTGGCCGATCCGCGATCGTAGGTCTGAGCTTCCTCGAACTGGCACAAGGCGAGATCTAACTGTGCCCGCATGTAGGCCACTTCGGCCTTCGCACGGGCTTCGTACTTCGCCGAGTCGGCGATCTTGTCGATGAATTTGGGAAAGGCATCCCATGCTTTGTGGTATCCGTCGTGAGCTTTCTGAAACACCTCGCGGGCATTCGTGATTTGCTCGCGCGCACGGTCTTGAAACTCAGTCCGGTTATCCTTGTTCGACGGCAACTTGGCTTGCAGGACATCGACTCGCGCTTTGCTGAGCAGGATGTTGGCCCGCGAGCTGTTCGCCGTTGCCGCGAGCGGATGTTGCGGGCTGTCTTTCGTGAACTGCTCCAAAAAACCGAGAGCCTGTTCAAGCTGACGATGCTGTGTTTCGGGGCTGACGGAATGCCGAGCCGATTCGTTGAGCGTCATCGCCCGCTCGAAGGGGATGATGGCCCGCAGGTCCGGCGGCAGATCGGATTTGTCCTGAAGCTGCTCCAAATAGAGCATGGCCCAATCGAAGTATTGCCGCTGCCGCAAGCCGTCAAGGAACTCGCGCATTGGCTCGGCAGAATGCCCGCGCCCGCCGAAACTCAGCACGAGTCCGACGCTCACAATCGCGGTCGCTAGCCCATGCATCCTCATGACATCACGATCCTTGTCGCACACATTCGGCCGAGCGGTCTGGCCCAGTCTCCAATCGCGCGACGAAGGTTACGTCCGGCCGTGCTCGTTCGCAAGAAATGAGTGGAGCGTGTCGGACCAAGATAGAAATGTCACAGGGTTCGCCAACTTAGAAATGTCACATTGCTGTTCCGGGGGGCTGGCCCGTTCCGCGT
>JAYVSP010000696.1:0-3282 GCA_043775215.1 Planctomyces sp.
AAACTATGTAGCCACGTTCGCCAGAACGTGGGTTTTTCGGCCATTTGCCCACGCTCTGGCGAGCGTGGCTACCCAGAGATCAATGCGGGGCCACTTAGCTTAGAACCGCACCTAGAATCTCGGATTGCTTCACCAAGGTGATTCCATCAAGTTAACCACTTGGCGAGCCATCTGGTTGATGGATTGCTGCATCGCTGTGGCGAGAGACTGGCCGACTTCGGGAGCGAACTCTGCCTGTGAACGGAGCGCGGCCATGCCCGGCGTGAGGGGGATTTGTTCCTGAGCCAGCACGCGGCCGGCATGCAGATCTTCCCAAACGACTTCGAGTGCGAGGTTGATTTGTAGTTCGCGCGGGTCATCGAAGCGGTTTTCACCCAGCACACTTTTGCGCAGATCGACGATACGGCCTGTCAGCCGCGTGTCGCCGCCGTCCTTCACGACTCGAAAGGGCGTGCGCATCTGGATCTGCTTTTGAACCGCTTCGGTCAATTGCAGGTCGAGGCCGCGGCGGAACGAAGTGGACTCAAAGACGGGGACTTCCACCGACCGCAATTGCGGATCGTACGGTCCGCCGACCATGTAGCCGCAACCGGCGAGCGAAGTCAGTGCGACCAACGCCACGCGCGACAACCAGCATCGTCGAGTGAGGTGCATCGCGGATCACTCCGTATTCGGGATCGAGGCTCGTCCGGCCGAATCGTCGTCGTCGGATTCGACCTCAACCGCATCATCCGTGCTATTGCGTCGTAGTCGGTTGCGGAGCGAGGTGAATCGATCTGCCGACTTTTCCGCCGACCCCGGTCGCAACTCGTCGAGCAGTTCGCGAGCCTGCGGGGCATATTGGGAATTCGGATATTTCTGCAAGATCTCTTCGGCGTGGATGACGACCGCCTTGGGCTTGTTCTTGCGGCGGTAGAACCGGACCAACTCCCACGTCCGCTGAGCCTCCGCTTCTTCAATCTTCGCCAGCTCTTCTTTCAGCCGATCTTTCTCGGGAATGTTGGGAAACAGCCGCAACGTGCTTTCTTTGAGTTGCCGGGCATCTTCGAGTTGTTTGACGTCGTAGCCGGCCCCTTGATAGCTCATCAACTTTACGTGCGAACCGAGCACGAACGACGTCTGCAAGTGCGGACTGTTCGGATACTCCTCGCGGAGCATCGAGAAGTAGCGGTCTGACTCCTGATAGTTGCCGACGCGAAGATGGTGACTGGCGGTCAGCATGATGGCATCGTCTGCCAGCGGTCCACGCGGATCGTACAGCCAGATTGCTTTGAGTGCCTCGAGTGCATGTCCCGGCGTGTCGAAAGCCGGCCGCGTTTTGTCGGTGAGATTGGGAACCAGGACGGCCGAGTGCGGCGGCTTCTCCAGTTTAGGCTTCGGAGTGGAGCGTGGATCTTCCACATTGACGGGCGTGACGTCGTCGGACGTCACGAACTCCGGCATTCCCAGCCAGGTCTTGCCGATCACGAACAATCGCTTCGCCGACACGTTGAGATGCCGCGTGGAGGGATAATCCTTCAGCAGCGCTTCATAATATTCCTTCGCGTGATTGAAACGCTCTTGTTTGAAGTAGCTTTCGGCCAGCAAGAACAGCGAGTCCTCCCGAACCCGATCGTGGTCTTGACGATAGTCTGGTTCAGCGCTCCACAGTCGCAGGCCCGACCAGAAGTTCTTCTTCTTTTTCGTGAGCGGTTTGAGAATCGGTTCGACGTCGTCAAAGCGGCCCTCTTGAAACAGTTCCTCCGCGCGAGCGTATTGCTGTTGACGCTGACGCTCCTCACCTTCATCGGTGGCATCGTCCTTGTTCGACTTGCTAGCCGGGGATCGCGAGAACCATGACGAGCCTTCAGAATCGCGTTCCGGCTTCGGCTGGGCGGGCTGTCCAAATCCAAACAACCGGCGCGGTTCCTTGGGAGCCGATTCCGTGTCGTCGGAAGGCTGGTCATCCGCGTTTTCTTCCGGAGAGTCAAAGTCGGGAGCCTTCTTCCGCGACAGGTCAACGTTACGTCCCCAACTCCACTGAGCCAGGCGAATCGGAGTCTGTGGTACGGCGGCACATCCAGAGACAACCGCGCCGAGAACGACCATGACACAAACCGTCCCTGTCCGGCTCACGGCAAAGGCGCGAGCGGCCAAGGGGGCGACAGCGATGTTCGCGGTATGACGCATTGTTGATTTGAGATTTGAGATATTTGAGATTTGAGATCGGTGTCCTCCAATCAAAAATCGCAAACCAAAAAATCAAAAATCCTTAGAAGGGCAGGTACGACAGCATCTTGGGCCGCTTGTCGAGTGGCTGGCAGATGGCGGCGGTGATGAGATGTCGGAGTTCTTGCAGAACTTTGGATGGGATAGGATCGGTCGGGATCGGAGGGGCTTCTTCGGCGGAGAGCCGTTCAAACAATTGCAGTGTCGCCCCGTGTATTGGGTGCGAGGCGAATTCTTCCTTGCGGCAGTTCGGACAGAGCAATCCTCCTTGAGACACCCAGAAGACAAAGTTGGTGTGATCGGAAACCATTCGGCCACAGGCGAGGCACGCTTGAAAGTCGGGAAGGTGTCCGATCTCTCGGAGCGTCACGACTTCGAACCGCAGCACCGGCCAGCGGAAATCAGATTCCTCGGACAGCCGCCGCAACGTCGTTACGGCTTCGTCGTATAAAACGGGATGAGGGTCGTATTCCTCCGTGAGACCAGCCAACAACTCGGCAACGTAGTACCCGCCGTACAAACAATTGAGATTGTGTTCGGGCGGACGAAACCGGGCCACTAACTGGCATTCGGTTAAAATGTCCAGTCCTCCGGATGACTTACGCAGGAACACTAGGCGAGATTCGGCAAGCAGATCAAGAGCGGTTTCAAACGGCCCTTTGAGCCGCTTGGCTCCTTTGGCGACCGTCGAAATCTTCCCAAAGTCCCGCGTAAAAAACGTAACCACTCGGCTGGACTCACTGAAGTCCGCCTGACGAATCACAAGTCCCGTGGTCTTTTCGGCGGACATAATAAATCATCGGTGGCCCCTCGCTCGATCCGGTCCCTTCGCCCCGGTATTCCGGAGAGAGGGTTAGGGAGAGGGGCCGAGTGGCACTGCAGCATCAACTCGCATCCGTCCGCTCTGATTCCTTTGACCTCATTCCCTTGCCATTCGGACGACTGCTGCCGACTGGCAATGGAATGGCGCGGCCGAGCCGCAGAAACGTAGGCGAGTCGCTCCCGCGACTCGCATTCCGAACATCAACCGAATCCCGACATCACGTTTCCCCGCGATCGGCTACGCATTGGGAA
>JAYVSP010000697.1:0-3912 GCA_043775215.1 Planctomyces sp.
AAACTATGTAGCCACGTTCGCCAGAACGTGGGTTTTTCGGCCATTTGCCCACGCTCTGGCGAGCGTGGCTACCCAGAGATCAATGCGGGGCCACTTAGCGCATTCCGGCTGATGTGCCGTTACGGCTCATTCTTCAACGGCCGCCGGGACTCCCAGAAGTGATTGCACCATCTTCAACAGTTCACGGGGGCTGAAGGGCTTGCAGACCACGTACGCAATGTCCAAGTCACTGCGCAGTTCCTCGTGATCCAATTCGAAGCCTTTTGCGGTCAACAGAATGACCGGGATATCTCGAAACTCTGGATGAGCTCGCATGCGCCGTACCAGAGCGAGCCCGTCAAGCCGGGGCATTTGCAGGTCGGTAATGACCACCTGCGGACGCTCTTTCTGCATGATTTCCCAAGCCGACTGTCCATCCGCAGCGGTTGAGACCAGCAAGCCAGCTTTCGACAACTTGAGCGATACCGCGAGAACAATGTGCGGCTCATCATCACAGATTTGCACTCGGAAACTCATAAAAATCTCTTGGTCAGGGGTCAGAGGTCAGGGGTCAGGGGGCTTTGGAAGTCGAACGAGTCCGATGATTCGCTGGCTTGTTGAGAAAAAAGTTCTGTGATTGAGGTGTCAGCACCATTCTCCCTAACCCACTCCCCCGGAGTACCGGAGCGGAAAACCGACAATCAAAAACAGACGTCAGATGACCGAACTCTGGACGCTGGCTTCAGACTTCTGAACTCTGGCTTCGGACTTCTGACCTCTGGTTTCTGGCATCTCGGTTTCCGGCTGTTTGTCCGATTTCTTGGGACGTTTGCTCTCATGATGTCCGAGCGGAATGTGAATCGTGAATCGCGATCCGATACCGACAGTGGATTCCACCGCAATCCGTCCGTTGTGCATGTCTTCCACGATCGAGCGTACGAACGCCAAGCCGAGTCCCGTTCCTTTCGCCGCATGTTGATGTTCCGGGACGCGATAAAACCGATCGAAGATTTTGGGCAACGATTCCGGCGGAATACCGTAGCCGGAGTCTTCGACCTCAATGATCGCTTCCAATTCCTCCATGCGGCTGCGGAGCGTGATGCTCCCTTTTTCCGGTGTGTATTTCACGGCGTTAGACAGCAGGTTGATCACGGTTTGCCCCAGCAAATCGAGATCGACATGCACGGGCAAGTACAGTTGACTCAGTTCCACATCGAATCGCTGGCCTCGTTCCTCGGCCAATGGACGAACAACATCAACAGCCTTCTTCACGACATCGTTCAGGTCGCAATCGACGCGGAGTACCCGCATCGCACCACTTTCGATCCGCGACAAATTCAGCAGGTTGCCGACCAGCCGATTCAGGCGATCGACCTGCGAATCAATCTTTCGGAAAAGATCCTTCTGCTCGTCCGGTTCGGACACATCGCCGTCGGCCAGCAATTCCAAAAAGGCTTTGATGCTGGCCATCGGCGTCTTGAATTCGTGGGCGACGGAGGAGACGAATTCCGCGTGCCGAGCCTTAGCCGATTTCTCCTCGCGAATGTCTGCCAGGATCGCAATCGTGCCGATCGTATCCCGTTGATCGTCGAACAGCGCCGTCACGCTGACTCGAAAAGGCACTGCCTCCTGGTCGACCAGAAAGTCCAGCTCCGCCGTTCGCCGCGGTGCTGCCGCCGCACGTACGCGAGTGTCATGTACGAGTTCGTTGAACGCCGCCAACCGCGACACATCTTCCAACATTCCCGACGACGAGAGCGACGTATCATCGGTCACTAGACCCATCTGCCGAGCCGCCTCGTTGCCAAACAAGATGCGATCTCGCGAATCGCACAGCACGACCGGAGCGTCGAGTGATCTCAACGCCGCCATGAGTCGGCGTGTCTGCCGCTTCTGCAATGTGCTGGCAACTTCCAACTCTCCTTTGGCCGCAGTGACACGCTGCAATTCGGATTCGTACTGCTGCAATAAAGTCACCGCCACGCGAGTCACCTCGCCAAAAATGCCCCCGGCGGTTTGATTCCCCATTAACTCCGGATGACGCAATCGAGCGGTCGCTTCTTTCTGACCGCGATGGACCCAGACGGCCGTCAGCAGGCTACCCGCCGCAACAGACCCCGCGACGCACAACGGAACCGCCAAACTCGGCGACAGGCAGGCCGACAGCGCAACACCGCCGGTGCCCGCACTCAGGGCCGGCCACGCGGCATTCCAAAACGTCGACGCATCCCACTTCATTGAGCACACTCCACACCGCCCGCACAATCGGCACAACGCCAGTCCATCTGGGCGAGCAAACGTAGGTCACGTTTCGCAGTCTGTCCAAACGCCGCAGGAGATTTGCGGGATTGCGCCAGTTGACCCCAGTGTTTCGGCGGACAACAACACTGACCAGAGTGACATCACGGTGCCGCTCCCCATCAGCGAATGGAAAGCGGGCGACTAGGGCATCACGGTCGCTCGGTCTTGGTCCAGTGACATTCGTGGCGGCCGACCTGGTCCCTGTACTCCGCGCATTCGCCTCCGCATCCTGCCGGCAAAATATTGTGAAGCGGTGAGGGGAGTGCCAATCTTCCCGACCACACGGGTGAGGGCTAGCAATTCAATTGGCAGGCGTGTCGGAAACGGACGGTTTTCCGGTCAAAACTGCCGATTTTCTGAAAAAGTTGATGCCGTGCAGAAAGGCAACCGATCCAATCGTGTCGGTCGAGTTGCAGTTAATGAGAGCCCCAAGACCACTGCTGAACGACCAAAACAGACTTTTACCATCCGAATGTGCCGCATTTCAGTCTCATGGTCCCGGTCTCCGGCAGCTTCGCGCCGGTGGTAGTCGGCATCGAAATCGCGTCCTCAGAGAAAGAATTGGAGAATCAAATGCTGATTGGTTTCAACTCACGACGGGGTTCTCGGAAATCGAATCGCGTGGCCGCCGAGATTCAACACTTGGAAACGCGCGCGCTCCTCGCGGGCAACGTGCTGGCCACCATCTCCGATAATGGGACGGTTTTTATCCGAGGCGACAATGCGGCCAATGATGTCACGATCGACGTTGATGGTGACGTGGTAACGATCACCGGAAACAACGGGACAACGATCAATGGACAGGATGTCGATGATTTCGACGCTGTCGACCTCAATAACTTGAGAATCTCGTTGAGAGGCGGAGCCGACAAACTCACGGTCAACGTCAACGATGCGCCGACGGATTCAATTCCGGGAAGAGTGAGGATCAGTGCGGGATCAGGAGCTGATGTTGTTTGCATCAACACAATCGCGGAATTGACCATCACAAAGGGTTTGTCGATCAATTTGGGCAATGGAAATGATGCCCTCTCGATTCAAGGTGAAGCGGGCTTGTCACTCGCAAATGCCTTGAGAATCAACGGCGGCTCGGGGAATGACACGATTGGCGTCGTGAACGTGATGCAGGCGGATGCCGTCGGCAATGATGGTGACATGATTTTCAGAGGTGGAGCAGGGAACGATCAGTTTGCTCTTTCTGAGTTAACAGTCAGTCACAATTTGACAGTTGAAAGTGGTGTTGGCGACGACCAGGTCGCTGTTTCTGAGTTGGCCGTGGCGGGCAATGCCAGGATTACGACCGGTGTTGGAAATGACACTCTCTCCGCGGAGGGTGCTATCAGTATTGACGGCAATCTCAGAGTGTCTCTCGGCGCTGGCAACGATGACCTCAGTGTTGCAGAGGATATAGACCTCTCTGTGACTGGCAATGCGAGGATCAACGGTGGTCCCGGCAAGGACAACGAGAATACTGATGAACCAACGAAGAGGTTTGAGAATGACGATGACCCGGTGGCAGACGATTTCGCCACGATTATTGAGCGAGTGAATGCATTTTGCATGGACGGCGGGGACGGCGAATAATTTGGTGATTTGGAGCCGCGCCCGTCAGGAAGCGGTGACCTTTGCCCG
>JAYVSP010000698.1:0-5276 GCA_043775215.1 Planctomyces sp.
CGTGAATTTTGAAAGGCCGTTTCGACGGCGAATCCTGAAGGCCGCCGTTCGCGATGGCGGCCGGCTTCCGCCGACGTTGATCCTTCCCGAGGAGGACGCGAATGAATGAGTCGTATCCGTGGTACGATCTTGCCGAGGGAGATGAATTGCAGCAGGGCGACGTGTTGATGGATTGCCCCACGTTTCGACCGACGGCCGCAAATGAGTTTGAAGAAATCAGCACGGATGTTGTGATCCTTAGCCAGTCTTGCGATTTGGCCAATGACAAATTGGAGATTGTCCAGGTCTGTCCGATTTTTCGGCTCGACGAATTAGGGACGAAGGTCGAACGCTTTCGCAATCAGCGAGGACGCGAAGACCTTCGGCGCGGCTACTTTCCCGGCTTCCATTTGTTGAACCGTTGCGAACTTCCTGGCCGCGAGTCCGATTTCTGGGTCTGTGATTTTCGCTCGTTGTTCGGCGTTCACGTCGCTGTCGCGAAAGCTCTCGCAGTCGAACAATCGCCGCGAGTCCGAATCCTGCCGCCGTATCGCGAACACTTGGCTCAAGCCTTTGCGAGATTCTTCATGCGCGTCGGACTGCCCGTTGACGTTCCGCCGTTTGCCTGACATCTGAAAGACACAATTGGAAAATCGAATGACCACAGAAATCCAACACTCCGCCGTCTCCCTTCTCGCCGAGCACTTCGGAGCCGACTCGCTCGCCTGGAGCCAGAACCGCGACAACGTGCGCGTGAAGGTGGGCGAGGACCGGGTGTTTGAGGTGCTCAAGTGCCTGAAGACGCTCGGTGGGTTTGACATGCTGATCGACATCACCGGCGTCGATGAGCTGGAGTACCCCGACGCGACCGATCGGTTCCGCGTCGTGTACTGCCTGCTCAACACGGCCACCGGCGAGCGGCTCATCGTGCTGACCTACGTCAACGATCCGCAGCCGACGTTGCCCTCGGCGTACCCGCTCTGGAAGGGAGCCGACTGGATGGAACGGGAAGTCTTCGACATGTTCGGCATCACCTTCGCCGGCCACCCCGACCTCCGCCGCATCCTGATGCCCGACGAGTTCACCGAATACCCGCTCCGCAAAGATTACCCCCTCCGCGGCCGAGGCGAACGCCACAACTTCCCGGTCATCACACGGGCGGAGAGTTAGGAACGGCAGACTCTTTAGGTGCCGGGATGACCGGCATATGATCCTACAATGGATGCACCGACCATCGCCGAGTTGTTGATCGATCACGAGGTGCGAGAGGCAATGGAACAGGCTTGGACGGATTCGATGGTGACTGATTCGCGAAGGCGACACGAAGAGGGAGGCTGGATTTACTGCGACGTTTCAACCGGAGCGATTTCGGTTCGGCACGCCATCTCCGGTCGGCGTGCCTCGTTGAATTTGAACTCGCCGCCACTGGTTGCCGGATCGGTTGTGGTTGGAACTTTTCACACTCACCCGAACCCAGCGTCCGAAGGTTGGAACCTTGGACCGAGCACTGGCGACACGGAATCGGCTTGGCTGGACGGCGTCCCGTGTTTGATCCGAGCGGAAGATGGAATTCACACCACCGGCCCAGATTCTCGTCGAGGCGGTTTGCAAAGAAACGCCGGTTTTCCCGATTAGGTATCACTCACAGAGCGAGGCATCACCATGACAGCCACACTAGAATTGACGTCAGCGCCTCAACTGGCGGCGGATCAAGTTCTGACATTCGCCCAAGCCGACGCGGTGCGAGCCTACGGCGACCTCTCCGATTACTGCGTGCGTCTGTCCTTGGAAACCGACGGATGGCACGTCGATTACGAGTTGCGCGACCCGCGCATGAAAGGCGGCGGGCCGCACTATATTCTCGATCCGGTCACTGGCGCGATTATTTCAAAGCGTTACGAGCAGTAGCTCAATCTGAGTCGGCGAAGATCGTCACGATTCGAGCCGTTTGGCGAAAACTTCCGCACCAGACGACCGAGGACATCCTATGAAAACCATCAACGTCAAAGACACCGGGCTGGCCGCCAAATACGTCAGCCAAGCTCAGCGCGAAAATGTCGTACTAACCGAGCGCGGAAATCCCGTGGCCGTGCTCGTGGGCGTTCGCGAACTCGACGAGGAACAGATTCAACTCGGCTTGAGCGACGACTTCTGGAAGATGATCGTCGAACGCCGGAAGCAGCCAACCATCAGCCACGACGAAATGAAACGCCGCTTGGGACTCGCACCCACCGCCAAGCCGAGTTCCCGAAGGCCAGCCCGAAAAGTCGCGACGCCGAAATTCGCCAAAGCCAAGAAAGCCGCATCCTGATGCCCGACGAGTTCACCGAATACCCGCTCAGCAAAGATTACCCCCTCCGCGGCCGAGGCGAACGCCACAACTTCCCGGTCATCACACGGGCGGAGAGTTAGAAAATGAAGCTGTCAAAACGCCATCATTGGATTGCTCAGTGCTACCAGAAGAATTTTGCCGAACCAATGTTTGGTGAAGTGATCCAAGTGTACGAATTCAAACGCAGTAGTTGGGACGATACGAGGCGAACGCCAAATGGAATTGGTTGGTCACCGTTTCTGAATGTGTTCGTCAACGAAGATGGTACGCGCACCGATGAGGTCGAAAAGTTATTCACGAAACTTGACAACGACGTTGCTCCGGCGTTTCGCAAGGCTGCGGAGTACCGCCACCGCGACATGACTGACCGTGAATGCGCTGTTCTCGCTTTATTTATTGCGGCTTCTGTTGCGCGACTGCCGGAAATGATCGATGTAGTGACGGCAAGCTACTACGACTCCAGACCGCCCGAAGAGAAACAGCGAATTGATGGTGAAGTTGAGAGGCTGCTTTCTCGAGGGGACTCACGGCGGTCAGAGCAGGTTAGGAGCGAAGTCCTCAAACGCGATTATTTTTCAATGGCTTGGGATTTATGGATTCCTAACTTCATGACTCGCTTGCTTGATTGGCACTGGTTTTGGATTCAGACTGATCGGTCAAATCCATTTGTAACATCGGATGAACCGGTCTTTCGCCAGCGCCACATCGAAACAGACACATTCTTGGTCAGTTTTCCGGTTTCAACAGAAGTTGCAGTTTTGATCTGCAATAAGGGGGAGTTGGTAAGAAGGGATCACGACCACATCGTCCGCGTGAAGTCAATCAATAAGCAGACGATTGAGCGGGCTGACGAGTTTGTGATTTGCCACAAGACCGATTTTCCTGGCGATGAATTTCTCACAAGAACTGAAGACAAGCCACAAGCCGGTTGAACCTTTTCGCCAAATGCAGTCGGTGGCGTCTGAGTTCGTCGGTAACACCAATTTTTGATACCATTTTTGCCATGACCACAAGAACTCCTACACGAACGGAACGGCCGACGCGACGCGAGACGATTATGGGTCTCGATGTCGGTTGCGACCAATTGGGCATCGCGATTTTGAATCGCGTTATGCAACCGGATGCGGCCACGCTGACGCCGGACGCGGCGCGAGTTCTCTTGTCGCTCAAGTTTGAGAAGACGGACGAGCGGCGGATGGAGAAGCTCGCGGCGAAGGCTCGGCAGGGAGCGTTGACCGAGCGCGAGCGGGCCGAGGCCGAACAGTACAACCTCGTCAGCCACATGCTGGCGTTGCTTCAAGCCAAGGCGCGCGGCGCGTTGGCGAAATCACGAAGGGCTTCGGAACCGGCATGAAGCCCACTCTCAAACGTCGCGTGTGGCAGCGAGCGAACGGCGTCTGCGAGTATTGCCGAATGCCGAGCGAGTTCTATCTCGCTCCGTACCAAATCGACCACATCATCGCGGAGAAACACGAAGGCAAAACATGGTCAACGTTGAAGAATTTCGACTGGATCGGACCAAGTTGGAAGTGGTGACGCTGGCGGAGGCGGATGACTACAGCGATGTCGCCTACTGGGAGACTCAGCCGGAGCATCGACGATTAGCGTTTTTGGAATTCTTGAGGCGAACCTTTCATGGAAAGCGTGCCGGACATCGACGACGACTTCCTCGAGTTCTTGAGGTTGTTGACGGACCATAAAGTGCGCTATGTGGTGATCGGTGGCTATGCCGTGGCCTTGCATGGATACGTCAGGTACACGGGCGACATTGACATCTTTGTGGAGATATCAAAATCGAATGCCAAGAAGCTGGTCCAAGTTTTCAAGGACTACGGAAACGACGCGCCGAATTTGCGTGAAGAAATGTTTTTGAGCCGAGGGAAGATCATCAGGATTGGAGAGCCGCCGAATCGACTCGAAATTCTCATGGGAATCTCGGGAGTTTCATTTGATGAGTGCTATCGAAATCGCGTCGTCTGCCAAGCCGAGGGAGTCAATGTTAATTTCATCAGCCGGGAGTTGTTGCTCCAAAACAAGACCTCCAGCGGTCGGCCCAAGGATTTGGTTGATGTCGAACATCTCTTGAAAGGCCAGATCGACTTGTTTCCGAAGCTAAAAGTCTCTCGAAAGCAGCCGCCGAAATCGGCGGCACCCAAGAAGCGGAAACGCAAGAAGGATTAACAACAACATGCCGTTTGAAGTTTCTGATTTGTCGGCGGATGTGGATGCAGCCGGCGGCGAGTATGCGGACAAGGAGTATTTGTGGACGCTCAATTTTGGGCCGCAGCATCCGGCGACGCATACGACGTTGCGGCTGATCCTGACGCTCGACGGCGAGAAGGTCGTCAAAGCGGTGCCGGATATTGGGTATCTGCACTCCGGGTTCGAGAAGCTCGCGGAAGACCTGGATTACAACCAGTACGTCACCATCGTGGACCGAATGAATTATCTGTCGCCGCTGGCCAACGAGATTGCGTGGCATCATGCGGTCGAGAAACTGCTGGGCATCGAGCTGACTCCGCGGTGCAAGTACATCCGCACGATCATCGCCGAGCTGATGCGGCTGCACGATCATTTGCTCAACACGGGGACCAGTGCGCTCGACCTGGGGGCGTTCACGGCGTTTCTGTACTTCTTCCAGCAACGCGAGCTGATTTACGACATCTGCGAGTCCGCGTCGGGACAGCGGTTTCATGCGAGCTTCACGCGCGTCGGCGGAGTGCTGTACGACGTGACGAACGATTGGGTCGAGAAGGTTCGCAGCTTCTGTCGCGGCTTCCGAGCCGTTCACGCCGAGGTCGATGGCCTGCTGACTCGCAACCGCATCTTCATCGACCGCACGAAGGGAGTCGGCTTCCTGTCGAAAGAGGACGCGATCAACTTCAGTTGCACCGGCCCGATCGCGCGAGCCTCCGGCGTGGTCCGCGACCTCCGCAAGGACGAGCCGTATCTCGCGTACCCGGAC
>JAYVSP010000699.1:0-2928 GCA_043775215.1 Planctomyces sp.
TCGAGGTCTTGCTCCCATCCGTGTGGCCTTCTGATCCGTGTGGGTCGGCGTTCTTTGAGATCGGTCAAGCCCTGGCAACGCAGTCCCACACGGATCAGACGGCCACACGGATGGGTACAACTCAAATCCCAGACCAACCCCATTTTTACCGCATTCCTCTCGCCCGCGAAAATTTGCCTCAACTGCAACAACTTTCGGAAGCAGAGGAGTCTATGGCAGCCGCTCGAAAATAAGTTACCGTAGCTGAACTCGCCAGAGTTCAGACCGTCTGAAGTCTGGCGACTTCAGCTACGACGATTGGGTAAGTTATTTTCGAGCGGCTGCCTAATTTCGAGTGAAACACGAAATGTTGAAAACCGCGATATTTCACGGGCAGGTTACAAACCTGCCACACGAGTTCGCTTGTTTCAAGACTATTTCGCGGTCAGATGTTTGTCGAACCAATCGGCGAACAGGTCAAGATCCTTCAGCAGCGTCGGCCAGCCGTGTGCGGCACCGGGACGATTGACCAACTCGGTGGGTACATTCACCTCTTTGAGTTTGTCGATGAAAATCTGTGCTTGCTGGATCGGCACGACCTTATCGGCGTCGCCGTGGATGATGAGGGTCGGCGGGTCATCGGGCGTGACGTGCGTGATCGGCGAAATGTCGCGGCCGATTTTCGTGAGCTTTTCTTCGTCGGTCACGCTAACAAACAGTTTGCTTTTGGCGTCGAACTCCCGAAAGTCGAATGGAGCCGGCAGCCATGCGAGCGGTCCTTTTCCCAAAGAATTCACACCGGGCTCTCCCCAGTTCAAGAAATTGGTCGGTGGATAAAAGCAACCGACGGCCTGTACGCGGCTGGACAGGCGATCGATCGGATCTTTCGAGTTCGGATCGCCATCGGTCCCGCTGGTCCCAATCATCAGCGACAAATGCCCGCCCGCCGAGCCGCCGGTGATGCCGATCCGCTGTGGGTCGATCTGAAATTCTGCCGCGCGGCTGCGAATGAACCGCACCGAACGATGCATGTCGATCAAGACTTCTGGGATCGTGTACTTCGGCTGGCTTCCGTGAACGACCGCAAAGACCGTGTATCCGCGTTTGAGGAACGGCAAACACATTTCGGGCCGGACTGCCGCGTGATCCGAAAACCAACCACCGCTCACGACCCAAATCACCGCCGCACGATTCGAGTTTTCCTTCGGAGCAAACACATCCAGCGTCAGCGCTGTGCCGTATTTGCGGCCATAGATCACATCCTCACGCCGCTCGAATATGACAGCGGGATCATCCGCGGCGGACAACGGCGATTCAAACATTGAGGCGGCCGACAGAGCCGCGAGAACCAGCAAACGACACGCACCTGTACGATAAAAAGTTGAAAGGGGCATTCGGCAATCTCCGTGAAAGAATCGTGGGACGACAGAGCGCACGACACACTTTGCGCGAGCCGGGGTCCAATTCGCCCACAGTACTCTCTCAGTGCGCCGAGACCAACTCTTCCGCCACGTCTTTTTGCACGGCGGGTTCAACGCCCAGCAAAGACAACAACTCGTCCAAATTGTCGAGCTTGTTGGAGATCACCGCGGGCACTGCGGCAGCGTTCGATCGCGCAGCAACCGCCGCATCGCCAGCCGACAGCGATCGCGAAATCTCGGCGATGCGAGGTTCGATTCGGAGGAAGACTTCCACCAACTCGGGATCGAACTGCGTTCCGGCGCCGCTCCGAATCATTTCGACGCATTGCTCGTGCGGATACGCCGGCTTGTAGACGCGAGGCGACGACAGCGCGTCGTACACATCGGCAATCGCCACCACTCGTGCTGACAGTGGAATCGCTTCACCGCGCAGCCCAAACGGATAGCCGAAGCCATCCCAACGTTCGTGGTGATACAGCGCGATTTCGTGTGCCATCTGCAAAAAGTTCGACGAGCCCAGTGACTGGCCGATGCGTTCCAGGCAATCGCTGCTGATCAGCGGATGCAGTTCCATCTCGCGGCGTTCGCCAGGTGTCAGTTCGCCCGGCTTGAGCAGAATGCTGTCCGCGACACCGACCTTACCGATGTCGTGCAACATCGCGCTGACTTCAATCAGCCGCACCCACTCAGATGTGACGACGGAGAGGTATTGTGGAAGCCTGTGCAACGCGGCGGCCAACTCCTGTGTGAAGAGCTTCATCCGTTGCAGGTGCTGGCCGGTATGCGGATCGCGCGATTCCGACAAATGAGCCAGACCAAACACCACCGCTTGTTGCGTGCGCAACAAGTCCTCGCGCACGCAAGCTGCGGCCGTCTCGGTCTTGGCCTGCGTTCGCAGGTTGGCCTCTCGAAATCGCCGCAGCGCGCCTGCCAACAGAAGGCATTGAGCACAAAGCGTCACCGACAGAGTGGCACCCAACATCACCAGCGGACGCGAGTTCGACAGCAGCCAGCTCGGCAATAAACCCAAACCGATCGCCAAAAACAGAGTCTGACCCGTCACCAGAACGGCGACACGCCAGGGACTCTCGACACAGGTTGTTCGTGGTCCAATCACGATCCAGCCATCTGCCCGGCGTTCGGCCCCACGCGCGCGCACTCATGGAAAAAAGGTGGCAATCCCAATCAGTAATTCAGTAATCAGTAATTCAGTAATAGTGATACATAAGTCGTCAAATCCTCTCTGCCAGAAAAGACTGTTTGTGGCCGGCGAGTCGTTTGGCAGAGTTTGCGAATTGTGCAGGTCGCAAAGGCTGGGAAAGGAATGCGGCAACCCAAACCTCAATGTCCAAACCCAATGTCCAAAGAAATCCAAAATCCTAATGCTCCGTCTTCATTCGTCGTGTCCTTCGATTCGTGGTTGTCAATTTATTCTTCGCACGGGCGAGATTGATGCTTTGTACTACTAGTTCTCAGTTTCTTGTTTTCCTGCGCGCATTTTGTAGCGGAACGGCGCAAGCCGTCCGGT
>JAYVSP010000700.1:0-9642 GCA_043775215.1 Planctomyces sp.
TGGGCTATCGAGTTTTTGCCCTTTGGGCCAGGTCAACAGCGCAACTTCAAAACTGGCGCTTCGGGTTAGTGTGGGCTGCCAGGATTTGTGGGCACACCCAGTGCTCCCAAAGTCAAAATCACCTCGACACATTTCTGTTCCTGTCGTTTATGATTTTGCCCTTCGATGATTTTGCCGACTCGTCCGCCACCACGTCCAAGTCTTGCCGCCGTGACTGAACAGCTCTCGGTTGGAAGGAGCACGCCATGATTCGCCGGCTGCTTTGCCTCGTTGCGGTTTGGCTTGCGGTCACGTGTGCGACTGCGAACGATCGCGATCAATTCGATGTCGCAGAACATCACTGGCCGCAATGGCGCGGACCGCTGGGAACGGGCGTTGCTCCGAATGCTGATCCGCCGGTGGAGTGGAGCGAGACGAAGAACGTTCGCTGGAAGGTCGCTCTGCCAGGCAAGGGGCATTCGACGCCGATCGTTTGGGGAGATCGCATCTTTCTGACGACGGCGGTGCCGTATGGAGAGAAGTTGCCTCCGAAGCGCAGCACTGCTCCGGGGACACATGACGGCGTGCCGGTGACTCAGCGGCACGAGTTCGTTGTGATAGCGATCAATCGTCGCGATGGGAGAATTCTTTGGCAGAAGACAGTCAACAAGAAACTGCCGCATGAGGGAGGGCATTACACCGGCAGCCTCGCATCGAATTCGGCGGTGACCGACGGCGAGCACGTCTTTGCCTTCTTTGGTTCGCACGGGCTGTACTGCCTCGACATGAACGGCGAGGTGAAGTGGCAGAAACAATTCGGCGAGATGCAGACCAAGCACGGTCATGGAGAGAGCATCTCGCCCGCCCTGTACGGCGACACGCTGGTCGTCAATTGGGATCACGACGGGCCGTGCTTTGTCACGGCCTTCGACAAGCGGACGGGCCGGCAGCTTTGGAAAGTGGACCGCGAAGAAGATACTTCATGGTCCTCGCCGATCATCATCGAGCACGACGACAAGCCGTTGCTCATCGTCGCCGGGACGAATCGCGTACGCGGTTACGACCTCTCGACCGGCCGAGTCATCTGGGAGTGCGGCGGCCTCTCCTCGAATGTCGTGGCCACGCCCGTAGCCGCTGAGGGGATGCTGTTCGCTGGCAGCAGCTACGAGAAGCGGTCGTTGCTGGCGATTCGACTCGATCGCGCAAAAGGAGATATCACCGGCACCGATCGAGTCGCTTGGAGCCGCTCTCGTGGGACGCCTTACGTGCCGTCACCGCTGTTGTATGGCGATTCGCTCTACTTCCTGACGCACTATCAAGGCATTCTCTCGCGGGTGCATGCTCAAACCGGTGAAGACCGCCCCGGTGCGATTCGACTCGGCGGCATTGGCAACGTTTACGCCTCGCCCGTCGCGGCGGGACGCCGCGTGTACGTGACCGATCTCGCCGGCAACACAATCGTCCTCAGCCATGAAGACAAGCCGCGCGAGTTGGCGCTCAATCACTTAAACGACGTCGTCGCGGCCTCCGCCGCCATCGTTGGCAAAGAACTCTTCCTGCGCGGCGAGAAGTTTCTGTACTGCATCGCCGAGGACTGAAACGCGGCGGAAGACCTACGGTTGCTGGCTGGCTTCCAGGCCACGCTGTTTTTGCAGAACTTGCTCGAACTTCGGAATTTCACGCTGCAAGAGTTCAAGACGTTGCCGGTCCAATTCCTGAACCAATATCGGCTCGGCTTCGGGATCGACGAAGAATCGTTGCATCAGAAGTTCTTCCGCGCGGTCGATCGTCTCATCGGTGAGTCCGGGGTGCTCGGCCTTGAGCGCGTCGCGAATACTGGGCTTGAGCGGTTCCATGATCTGTCTCCGTTAGCGGGACAATTTGGCGTTGAGTCGATCGGTGAACCAAGCGTGCGTCAATTGGTCGAAGCGGCACAACTGCGGATCATCGAACGCCAGCCAATAGTTGTCCATCAAATTTGGCCGAGTGCTGTCGGTCGGCACCGGCTGGTATGACCGCCAACTGGGCGGGTATCCGAGTCCGTCGCGCGCCGGATCGGCAGCGAACGACACACCGTCGAGAGTCGCGAACTGGGCGGGCACGGGATCAGTGGCCGCGACACGAAATTTCTTGTTGATCAGAAACCCCGTTCCGTCGCCGCCGTCGTTATAGAGGTCGATCACTTTGCCGTTGTTGAAATCCGAAGCGGCGTGTCCAAATTCGTGAATGATTGTCAGCCCTCGCTGATCGACCGAGACCGGAATCGCAGCGCTGCCGGGAATGCGCGGAAAATATCCGTGCGTTCGCGCCACACCGTCGAACTGAAACGCGGTGCCCGCTTGCAACGAATCATCGGTCGTGAACCACGCCGACGCTCGCGTGTGCGTCGTCGAGCCATGCACCACGAACACCATGTCCGCCGTCAATCCGAAGCTGGCGAGAAAGGCTACGAGCACCGAGCGACGTGTTTCCATGACGTTGCTGCCCGGCACTTCATGAGCCAAAGAATTGGCCGCGTCCGCCTGTCGCGTTCGGTCGAACACCGAAACGATTCTCATGCGCGCGTCGATGCCGTTGAACCGAAAAAGATCTTCGGCCACGCCAAACATATTCTGAAAGCCATGCCCCACAACGACGTGATACCCAGGCCGATTCGTGAGTATCGGGTCCGACAAGAAATTGGTGCCGGATTCGATTCCGGGGTTGCCCACGAAAACGATCGAGTAGGGCCGTTGCTTGGCTTCGCCCGGTTGCAGCAAACGCACCGTCTGCGGCGGTCCGGCGGTGATCGATACCGAGACGGAATTGCTCGCCGGAACGGTGGGACTGGTCAGTCGCAATGTCGCCCCTCCCACCGGTAACGTGTTGGGCAACCGAGCGATCAAGGCCAGATGCGGTCGAATAAAGGTCGGAGCGACGTTGATGGCACCAACGGCCGTGTTAAATTCAAACACGGCGTCTGTGGGGATGTCAGAGCCGACCACGCTGTAAAAATCATCGTTCGTGAAGAGGATGTCCAACCGGGGCGATGTTCATCGGCAGAGTTCCGCGCTGGGGGATGAGGACGGACAATGGGCATGAACTGGATAACGGACATCATCCGGTTGTCGTTGCGGATTCGCAACAATGACGTCTTCGCAATAAGAACTTGATTTTCTGTTGTTTTGATTTGCGAAATCATGGCGAGCATTGCCGAGCCAATGTCGTTCGGAAACGATGCGCCCGTCCCAACCAAGGAGTTGCTCATGCGCTGCTGCATGGTATTGAGTCTCTGGCTGTGTCTGATCCAGTCCACTCTGGCCGAGTCACCGGCGCAACTGCCCAACACGCAGCCGCTGACGTGGGACGACGATCTCGCCGACCGGATGATGGACGGCCTGCATCGCTTCGTCGAACGGAAGATTGAACACGCCGTTGCGAATCGAAAGCAATTCTGGAATTGGGACACGTCGTCGCCGGAAGCCTACGAGAGGTCGATCGCGCCGAATCGCGAGCGGTTGAAGAAGATCATCGGTCTGGTCGATCAGCGCGTGCCGGTCCAGATGGAAGTTCTGTGGCCGATCCATCAAGCGCCGCCGAGTCTCCCACCAAGTGCCAGTCATTCTGTCGCGAGAGTTCGCTGGACGGTCTTTGACGGCGTGCATGGCGAGGGGCTGTTGCTGCGACCCATCGGAAAGCCAATTGGAGCGGTTATTACGCTGCCGGACGCCGATCAAACACCGGAACAAGCGCTGGCGAATCAAGCCAATATCTGTCGGCAGTTAGTGGATGACGGATTCGTCGTTCTGGTGCCCATGCTCATCAATCGCCAAGACACGTTCTCGGGTCGCGACACAGTCGCATTGACGAACCAGCCGCATCGAGAATGGATTTGGCGGCAGGCGTACCACATGGGCCGGCACATCATTGGTTTGGAAGTGCAGAAAGTTTTGGCGGCGGCGGAGTGGATGCAAAAAGAGATTGGAGAATCCAAGCGTGTCGGCATCGCGGGCTATGGAGAAGGCGGGCTTGTGGCGATGTTCGCCGCAGCGGTTGAACCCCGTTTAGCAGCCTGCTTGGTCAGTGGCTATTTCGGACCTCACGAGCGGCCGTGGGAAGAGCCGATTTACCGCCATGTGTGGTCGCTGCATCAAGAATTTGGTGATGCCGAATTGGCGACATTGATCGCCCCGCGGCCGCTGGTGGTCGATGCGTCGGAGTATCCTCCAGTCGATGGTCCACCCGCTGTTCAACAAGGCCGGCGAGGCGGTGCGGCAATTGGAAAATTACAGACGCCAACGATGGACCAAGTGCGACAGGAATTTGATCGCATCGGGAAACTGCTGCCTGAAGGTTTCCAAACACGAAACTTCGTCGCAGCGACAATTCCGACGGCGCGTATCTCGGAAGAAGCCGCCGAACTGTTCGCGCAATCGTTTGGGCAATCGCTGCAAACCTCCAAATCCACTTTCAACATCGTCTTTAAGAATGAAGATGCCGAACGCCAGCGCCGGCAAGTGCTCGAACTCGAACATTTCATCCAACGGCTGGTGCGCGAGTCGGATCACACACGCGACAAGTTCTTCCCGGTGACGGCACTGGCTCAACAAGCGAAAGCGTCCGTAGCTGAAGTCGCCAGACTTCAGGCGAATGCTGCAAAGCCCCCGAACTCTGGCGAGTCCGGCTACGTCCCCCCCACCGCCGCGAAATTCTCCGAATCGACCGCCAAGTTTCGCGATTACTTCCGCGACGAGGTGCTCGGCAAGTTTGATGATCCGTTGCTGCCGTTCAACGCGCGGTCGCGGAAGATTTATGACAACGACAAATGGGTCGGATACGACGTCGTGCTGGATGTCTTTCCGGATGTCTTCGCGTGGGGCGTGTTGCTGTTGCCGAAGGATTTGAAGCCGGGGGAGAAGCGGCCGGTTGTCGTCTGTCAGCACGGACGCAACGGCGTGCCGAAGGTTGTCATCGAGAATGACGAGAAGGCGTATCACGACTACGCGGCCAAGCTGGCCGAGCGGGGCTTCATCGTGTTTGCTCCGCACAATCCGTATCGCGGCGAGGACAAGTATCGGTTCCTCAGCCGCAAGGCAAACTGCGTAAAGGGGTCGCTGTTCTCGTTCATCCTCGCGCAGCACGAGCAGATTCTGAATTGGCTCGCGTCACTGCCGCAGGTCGATCCCGACCGCATCGCGTTCTACGGCCTGAGCTACGGCGGCGAGACCGCCGTGCGCATCCCGCCGCTGCTCCTCCCCGACCGCAAACCGAATGTCGCCGCATCCGTAGGCGAGTCATTCCATGACTCGCATTCGAATCCCGGCTACTGCCTCTCGATCTGCTCGGCCGACTTCAACGACTGGGCGCGAAAGATCGCCTCGACCGACGCCAAGTACAGCTTCATGTTCACGGTCGAGTGGGAGATGCCGTACTTCGACATGGGCAGCACGTTCAACTACGCCGAGATGGTCGCACTGCTCGCCCCGCGCCCGTTCATGGTCGAACGCGGCCACTCGGACGGCGTCGCCCCGGACGAATGGGTCGCCTACGAATACGCCAAAGTCCGCCGCCTGTACGACACGCTCGGCCTCGGCGACCGCACCGACATCGAATTCTTCGACGGCCTGCACGAGATCAACGGCAAAGGAACGTTCGAGTTCCTACACAAGCATTTGAAGTGGCCGAAGCCGTGAGCAGCTTCGTCTGATTCGGACAAAAGGCCGTGCGAATTGGGAAGTTGCGGGGTATCCTGTCTTCGCAGTCGGCGGTGAGCGACTGGCTCAAGTACGATGGCCTCATTCGGGACTGACGGAAAATGGACGCATCGGAATATGCAGCGTGGTGGCAATTGCATCTGCGATTGGCTCGCGGGGAATCGCTGAGCGCCGAGGAACAGAGCCGCTATGACGTCATTCGCGACGAACTGGATCGCGACGACGAGTTGCAATTGTTGGCAGATGCCAAACACGCCAAAACCGATTTGAGACAACTCGAAGCAGAACGGAACGAACTCGAACGGCGGCGACGGCAGTTGGATTCCCGGATTGCAGCGTTGGAGGGTCGGCTCAGCGGTCAGACTCGACAGCTCTTGGGTGTCGGAGAGTAGCTCGTGGCGCATCCCAAGCATGCCGGCGTGCGCGATCTCTACCACCACTGCTGCGGATATTGCGGAGTCAGTGAAGACGATGCTGGGGGTGAATTGACCGTCGATCACTTTGTTCCGCTCGTGGCTGGCGGTGGCGATGACGACGAAAATCTGGTCTATGCCTGCTTTCGATGTAACCTTTTCAAGGCGGACTTCTCCCCTTCCGATGCCGATCGTTTGAGCGGGCATGTGCTGCTGCATCCGCGACGAGAGGGTCTCTCACTTCACCTGCGACTCGATGAAGAGACCGGCCGATTGGAATCGCTGACGGAGACTGGACGATTTCACATTCGCCTGTTGCGGCTGAATCGTCAGGCTCTCGTTTCAATGCGACTCCGCAAGCTGTTTCACAGTTTGCTCACTGCTCGCCAACTTCTCCTCGAATCCGAAGTTCGAGAACTCCGCGCGATCGTTGGCGCTCAAGGCCGGTACATCGAACGCTTGGAGTCGCTTGTCGAACGCGATCCGCCACTCGAATCGGATGGCGAGTAAAATCGCGACTTACCGACTGGATGGCAGCAACGCCTGCTCGTCACGGGCGGGCGTGTCCCAATAGCTCATGGTCAGATTCGATCCGCGCGGAGGTCGTCGAGAATCTCGGACAACGGCGTACCCTGAGTGCCCGTGGCCACGCTCTCACGCAGTTGACGCAACTCGTCCAACCATTGAGACCGCTCGACTTTTGCGGCCTGCGAATTCTCCGACGGACGCTCTCCTTGAGCCTCATCCGCCAACTGCTGTCCAAGCAGCCGCAACAACGACTCACGTTCGGAACGGGGCAACTGCGAAATCAACGATTGAATTTCCGGCAAGCTCATGATGTGCCTAGCCTACGCCAGCCAGCCGAATCGCTCAAGAACGGTTTGATCCGGCGCGACGGCGTCGCTCCCGACGAATGGGTCGCCTACGAATACGCCAAAGTCCGCCGCATGTACGACACGCTCGGCCTCGGCGACCGCACCGACATCGAATTCTTCGACGGCCTCCACGAGATCAACGGCAAGGGGACATTCGAGTTCTTGCACAAGCACTTGAAGTGGCCGAAGCCCGAATAACTCTGTTCTGCGATCAAGTGGTCGGAGCAAGCGGATTGATGATTGCCAATCCTTCGTTCGTTCCGACAGCAATCATGGCGTTGTCGGCAGTAATCAGGTTCTGAACGCGGCCTTGTGATTTCAGGTCCAGAGCGATTGCCAGATGCAGGGCATCGAGCGTCCGCAACCGGATCGTGGGACCGTGGGTCTGGAGCAACTTGTCCGCCCGGTCGTAGTGCCGGCGCAGCACTCGCACGACGAGTAGCTTTCTTTGAATGACATCCGCGCGGAGCCGCGCTCGTAACCCAGCCAGCAACTGTTGCGTGATTTCACCCGTCCGAACCTTGAGAGCGAATGCCGACTGCGTTTCGAGCACCGTGAGCCACGAGACAATGTGCGTGGCTCCGACTTCGGCGAGCACTCGATTAACAACGTCGGAGCCTGGCTCCGTGTGATAGTGGCGACAAAGAGCGCTCGTGTCGAAGTAGTTCGTCATGCTCAGAACTCACCACGCAGTTCGTCGATCGCAGCGTCCATGGAACCCTGAATCGAACTGAGTCCCTTTCGGATCTCTTCGAGGCTAGGGGCTGTGTCGGGACTCTCATCCATCGCGAAGTCAGGATCGAAGAGTTCATCATCACCTTCGGGCAGCACCAAGAGTCGAACACGCTCATGCTGAGCCAACTGGAGCGGGTGACTGGGTCGCAAGAGGCCGTCTTCATAGACCGCTTCGATTTGCTGAATCATGGGACTTCTCCTGCAAGTGCCGCCGGAAGGTGTGGTTGGCGATTTCCATTAAAAGGATAGCTTCCGCAGTTACCTCACGGCAGCGACTTCTGGATTTGGTCAGCGCGCTGTTGATTTCGCCAAGTGGCCGAAGCGTGAATGACGACGCTCGGGCTTCATGCGAGCGGGCAGAATCAATCCTGCTTCTTCACGCCAGTTTTCGCTCGCTCGCCATTCCGCTCCGTATCGCTCCCTCGTAGGAATCGGTCCAACTGCGCATAGGATTCGTCGGATGTTTGCTTCGGCGACTGCAAGCCAGCAGCCCGCATCCGTTTGACTTGAGCGGTGAGTCGTTTGGTCAGTTTCATGATGGGCCAAGGTGCCTCGATGGCGTTAGGTTTCAAGCGAATCTTTGCTGGCCGACTTGGGATGTCGACATCCTGCGACACGCTCATTGTTGTATGCAATTCACCAATAACACTTCGGCCCCGATTGGAATTTCGCTTCTCTTTAGGCTCGTCGCGATTCCAACTCGATCGCCGTTGGCTTCGGAGACAGCGTTTCGATTGATCTGTAACGAAGTAACGTCTTGTGTCACGAACCGATCATGTGTCCGAATTAAGATTTGGTCCCCCACTCGTAACGTCGCGTTGTCCACCAGTTGAACACTCAGAGCGCTAGCTCTATCAAAAAAATGTACGGCGTGCCCAATCAACGATGCGCCGGGCGGGATTCGACCTTGGCGACCAGGGCTGAGTAAGGATGTGCGAATGTCAGCGACACTCCAACTATGCTCTTCAGCGAGCCTCGCAAGCATCACAAGATCAGCGGACCCAATGAGTGCGATCCCGATCAGTCTCGAGGTCGCCTCGGCCGCCTCCGAGCACAAGAGTGAATCTCGCATTCGCCAATCGACACCGCACTGATGGTTCACGATGCAAAGAGCGAGGTTGTCGTTCATTCCTCGGCAGCTCCGAAGCCGTAGCGTCGCAGCGATTCTTCCGAGATCATCCACATCAATCGACGTCGGTGTGTCGATCAAGAATACAGGAAAGACGGCGCCAGATTGATGAAGAAGAAAACGCTCGCCATGAAAACAAGTCTCGTCATCAGGAACCGCATCTTCAAAGGCATCGAATCCGAGGCGTTGGAAAGCCATTGAGGTGAAAAGTTCGAGATCGTGTTTTTCGGCATCATGCGAATTCAACCACTGCTCGGTTATGAGATCATCTGAAAGTCGTGCTTCTGAAGGGTCAGGTTTTTCAAACAGAACCCGAACGCCGTCTGGTCCAATCTCATACGCCCAGCGTTGAAGATAACCACGCAAAGCTGATTTGAGGCCGTAACCTCCATCCGCACTACACCGCGTGAAATCGCGATTGCGGTTTTCGTGGAACCAATTAAAGAGCCACGTTGTTGTCTCAACCGCACGAAGCACGGATCCCGAAAGCGTTTGTTCTAGTCGAAGCCCTTCGTGGACGATTTTATGCCGCAGTCTACGGGTGGCTTCCAATTCATTTTTGAATCGAATCCCGTTGATGTAGTAGATCATTGAAAGAACTGGTCCGGGTAAGCGCCGTCGAGCAACCCTGCAATAATCCATCAGCCGCGCATCAAAGTCATTCCGCGTTCGTTCGAAACGTGCAGCTATCTCAGACTCCTTCATGCCAGTCACTGCGAGCGGTAGCCGTCCATTGTAGCGACGAGGATTTCGGAGTGCGCAGCATGAAGCGTGCTGCGAGTTGGCAGTTGTCGAGAGGTGGAACGGGGGCGACTGGA
>JAYVSP010000701.1:0-4115 GCA_043775215.1 Planctomyces sp.
ATTCCCTGCCTCCTGTCCTGTCCTGATCCGTGTTCAATCCGTGTTTCATCTGTGGCAAAAAAATCCACGACGTGACCTCCCTGGATTACCGAATGAGCCTTCGTCATTCGTCATTCGCAAAACTCGCACTCCCCGAAATCGGTAGTGCCACTACAATCCCATGACAGCTTGAATCATTGGCCATTGATCATTGGGAAAAGGACGCAGTCGCTTTGCAAATGATCAATGACCAACGACCAATAACCCACGATCAATCTCTGCCTTCCGCGAACGAGCGGATCAATCGTGACGAGTTGACTGCGCATCTGGTTGGCATCTGCGGATCGGGCATGCAGGCACTCGCCGAGATGCTGCAAGGACTGGGTTGGACGGTGAGCGGTTCGGACTTGCAGCCCTCGCAGTCCGTGTTGGAAGTGCTCCGCCGACGAGGCATGCAGGTACATTGCGGGCATTCGGAGGAATTCGTGCCGCAGAGTGCCGGCACCCTAGTTTACAGCCCGGCGATCACTCCGCTGAACGCCGAACGGCAACGGGCTGAGCAACTCGGCATTCCGCAGATGTCGTACAATCAGATGCTGGGCGAGTTGATGAAGACTCGCATCGGCATCTCGATCGCAGGGACTCACGGCAAAAGCACGACGACTGCGATGGTCGCCTGCATGCTGCGCGATGGCGGGTTTTCGCCGAGTGCGGTCATCGGCGCCGAATTAATTGGCACAACAGCGGTCAGCGGCTGGGCGGGATCAGGCGAACTGTTTGTTGTCGAAAGCTGTGAGTACCAAAAGAATTTTCTCACGCTCAGTCCGACACATGCCGTGTTGACCGGCATTGAGGCCGACCACTTCGACTATTTCCACGACTTACGCGAGACACGCGATGCGTTCGCCGAGTTCGTCGGCCGATTGCCGCGCGAGGGACATCTCGTGATTCGAGGAGATTGTGAAGCCACGCGGGTCGCAGCCGCATCAAGTCTGGCGCAGATCGAGACATATTCGTTTCGAGAAACCTCCGACTGGTGGGCTGCTGACTTGTGTCCCTCGGAGTCGGGAATTTGCTTTCGCATTTTTCACGACGGAAATTTCTTCACGGAAATCAGTCTGCGAATTCCTGGCCGGCACAATGTGTTGAACGCTCTCGCTGCGGCGGCGATCTGCCACAACCTCGGAGCTTCGGCGGAAGCGGTGCGCGAGGGGCTTCAGGACTTTCGTGGTATTCGGCGGCGATTTGAGGTGCTCGGATCGTGGCGTGGGGTCACGCTGATCGACGACTACGCACATCATCCGACGGCGGTTGTCGCGACGTTGCAGACGGCACGTGAACAATTCCCCGGCCGGCGATTGCTCTGTGCATTTCAGCCACATCAGGAATCTCGCACTCGGGCGTTGCTCGACGAATTTGCCGAGAGCTTCGATGCGGCGGACGAAGTATTTCTTGCGCCAATCTTCACGGCTCGTGAGAAGAGTTCTGCGGCGGCGGAGCAAACGAATGCCGCACTTGCCGAACGGCTGGCGACTCGCGGACGATGCGTTCATTTGCTCCCCTCGCTTGACCGACTGGTCGCTGATTTAGACGATGCCGTCCGGCCGGGGGACGTGCTTGTCACGATGGGGGCCGGGGACATCAATCGGATTCAGCATGAGCTCACTCGACGAATTCAGCGACATCACTCAGCCCGATAAGCCGTTGGCTCCGCTCACGTGGATGAACCTCGGCGGCCCGGCACAGTATTTCATTCAGCCGCGCGACCGCGACGAATTGCAACGAGTCGCCGCTTGCTGCCACGAAAATAGCATCCCGATCCATGTGCTTGGTGGCGGTTCGAACTTGCTCATCCGCGATGAGGGGGTCAGCGGCGCGGTCATTCAGCTTGCCGACGCGAAGTTCGCCGACGTGATCGTCGACGGTAACGAAGTTCGTGCGGGGGCTGGTGCTCTGTTGTCGCAAGCAATCTCCGTCAGTGTCCGAGCCGGCCTCGCAGGGCTGGAAGTCTTGGCGGGAATCCCCGGCACGGTTGGCGGCGCATTGAAGGGGAATGCGGGGGGCAAGAGCGGCGAGATCGGCCAAACCACCAAATCGGTCACCACCATGACGGCCAAGGGAGAACTCGTCATCCGTGCTGGAGACGAACTGGCATTCGTGTATCGCTCCAGCAACATCACCGAGCCGTTCATTCTCGAAGGGACTTTCCCGCTCCAGCCGGACGACTCCGAAGCGATCACGCAGCGGATGCGAAAAATCTGGATCATGAAAAAGGCGTCGCAGCCGCTGTCCGATCAGTCGGCTGGCTGCATCTTCAAGAATCCTCGCGGCCTGAGTGCTGGCACACTCATCGACCAGTCTGGTCTGAAGGGGACACGCATCGGCGGAGCCGAAATCAGCGACCGCCATGCCAACTTCGTCGTCGCGCACGACGGCTGTCGATCCGACGATGTCTTGCGGCTGATTGACCTCGTGCGGTCGAAGGTCACCGAGCAATTCGGAGTCGATCTGGAGCTGGAAATCCAGATTTGGTAGAAGCCCGCCCTGCCTCATTCGGAGTGCGGCGATGCATCGCCGCTTTCTCTCGCGGCATCGCCGCTTTTCTTGTCACCGGAATCAACAACGCGACTTCACGAAAGCAAAACTCAAAAAAAGAAACGCTCTTCCGGTGATTCGGGGAGGTCCAAATCAGCCGGAACGCGCTAGCGTCCGGTTCGAACGTCGAATCACACTCCGAACCGGACGCTAGCGCGTTCCGGCTGATTTTGTCTGACTTATTTCAACTATTTCGGGAGGCTCTACAACGACCTCCCCGGATCGCCGGAAGAGCGAAAAGAAAAGCGGCTCCGCCGCAAACCAAAGCGGTGATGCATCACCGCACTCCAAAATTCATCTCGCGGAGCGAGAGTCAGTTTTTTGCAAGGAAGCGAATTATGGCGAACACACAGCCGTTACGGATCGCGGTGTTGGCGGGCGGAACGTCTCGCGAGCGGAATATCAGCCTGGAAAGTGGCGACGCCGTCGCGAAGGCTTTGTCGCAGCGAGGTCATCTCGTCTCGCGCGTTGATCCCGCATTCATTGAACTCACGACGTTGAACTGGTCCGACTACGACGTGGCATTCCTCGCACTTCACGGGACGTTTGGCGAGGACGGACACGTCCAGCAGATTCTGGAGGAGGCAGGTATCCCGTTCACCGGCAGTGATTCGACCGCGTCGCGGCTGGCATTTAGCAAGTCGGCCGCTAAAGAACGCTTCGTACAGAACGGCGTTCCGACTCCTCCGTATGTCTTGATTCATGAGTCCGACAGCGCCACTCGCATTCAACAACAGGCCGCCGCGATCGGATTCCCGCTTGCCGTCAAACCCGATGCACAAGGATCGAGCCTCGGCATCACGATCGTTCGTTCTCCGGAAGAGCTGCCGCAAGCACTGGCTCGCTGCTTTCACTTCGACCCGTTCGGCTTGTTGGAAACGGCTGTCGATGGAACCGAATGGACACTGGGCTGGCTCGACGACGCGCCGCTGCCGCTGATTCAGATTGAAACGGGACGGGACTTTTTCGACTACGCGGCCAAGTACGAAGACGATGCCACGCAATACCTGTTCGACTTCACTGCCCCGGCCAATGTCGTGAAGGCGATCGAATCGGCCGGACGCCATGCACGGGAGGCGTTGGGGTGTCGCGGTCTCTGTCGCGTCGACCTGCGAGTCGACAAGTTCGGTCAGCCGTGGGTGCTCGAAGTGAATACGATCCCCGGCCTGACCAGTCACAGTTTGGTTCCGAAAGCCGCGGCTCGAATGGGGCTGAGCCTCGGAGAACTCTGCGAACGCGCCATCCAAAAGTGCCTCGCACGCGCGTCCCCGAATCAGCCGCTCCTCACGATGCACTGCCGTTCGTCGGCATCGGTTAGACCGACAGCGCTAGATTGCCATTTTTCGTAGCTGAATTCGCCAGAATTCAGACATTTTCGAGCAGAATGATCTGAAGTCTGGCGACTTCAGCTACGGCCTAGCGCTGTAGGTTTAGGGGACCGCACGACTGGGGTGATGCAAAGTTGAAGTTGACGAAGCTTTGTCATCGGGCGGGATTTGTTTCTTGTCTTCCGGCCCGAAGGGTCGCAACTCGATAGCCCA
>JAYVSP010000702.1:0-1626 GCA_043775215.1 Planctomyces sp.
ATCGTTGCCGTTGCCGCCATCCAGCGTGTCCGTTCCGGCAGAGCCAATCAACGTGTCGTTGCCGTCGCCACCGAAGAGGCGCAGTCCAATCCCGGTCAACGTCGAGGCATCGACTCGGTCGTGATTCGCCGATCCGAGGATTTTCAGAAACTTGATCCCCGTGGCCGGTTCGCGAAAGACCTCCGCTCCGGCGACGCGACGTAGCACAACATCACTTCCGCTGCGGATCAATTCAAAGTTCCCGCCGCTGGCTGGCAATTGAACTTCGGTGATCGTCCGGTTTCGTGAGATAAATAACTCGTTCGTATCAACCGTCAGAACGTCCAGGTCACCATCGTGGTCAATGTCCCCGACGGTGGCATAGGTTCCCTCACCATCCTGAAAGGGGCCAGGCTCACGGGAAAAATGGGCGGCCCCATCGTTCCACCAAATGGATGAGCCGACTTCGCCTTCCAAAGCGACACCATCCTGGTCCGTGGCAATTTGGTGTTTGACGAGCAGATCGATATCGCCATCGAGATCAAAATCGCCCGCGACACTGTCTGTGTCTTCGTGTCCTTCGCTCTTTCGTCCCAGAATCTGGCCAGAGTCAAAGAACTGATTCGATCCATTGTTCAGAAAAATCCGACCGTGTTCGAATGGGTAATAATTGTTTGACACATAGATGTCTGCATAGCCGTCAGCGTTGAAGTCGGCGACACTCCCGAACGGATCGACGGTCGCGGCAATTCCAATCGCCGAGCCGAAGTTGCCATGCCCGTCATTCTCATAAAGGCGACCACCAATGTCTGTATTGCCTGCCGTGAGAATGTCGAAATCACTGTCGCCGTCAATGTCCGATATCTGAACACCAGAGCCATTCAACGTGCTAGTTTGTGAGAGATTTCCACGCCCATCATTCAAAAAGACAAACAACGTGCCATGACTTGAAACCACAAGGTCTGGCGACAGATCACCGTTCAGGTCTTCGGCCGCTACACACCGAAAATCGATTCCCGATGCCACCAAGGGTGAACTCGGAGAGAAGCTGCCTCCACGGTTCCACCAAATCTGAACGCCAAGAGACTGATCTCCAATGATCACATCGACGTTTCCGTCACCGTCGAGATCGGCCAGAGCACTCGCACTCGGAGCAGTTGGGCCAAACCCCCAAGCTGTTGAGTCGAGAGCAGCCAATATGTTCGTACTCTGAGCCGGGCCCAAGCCCCAAACGGTCGGTTGGAAATTGCCATACCCATCGTTTTGATAAATGAGACTGGATCCTGAATCACCGATCACAACGGCGTCCAAATGGCCATCGTTGTTCATGTCTCGCATCAGCACGTCTTCGCCATCATGCTGCGGGAATTCGATCGATACCGGAGCCGCAAAAACTCCCGTCCCATCAAGGACGACACGGGACTCAAGTAATTCTGCTGCCTGCTGAAATCTTCGTTGGTACAATTTGCGTCGTCGTGTGCTCACAGTAATGCATCCTTGCACTGGGGAGAAAAAGGTGTCAGGAACGAATGGCATGTAGTTTAGTCATAAGTCTTATGTGGCAAGCGTTTGCGCGCCATAGCGCGTGGGATTTGTAGAAGGGGATGCGGTTTGGGGCGGCGTTTGATGGCGCGGGGTTCGTAGCGA
>JAYVSP010000703.1:0-2863 GCA_043775215.1 Planctomyces sp.
CGCTGCCTGGAGGTGTCCGATATGAGCTTGTGGAAATTGCGAAATACGCCGCACATGGTGACAACAACAGAGGTAGCCAGGTCACTCAAAGATCTGCCACGTTCGATCAGAGCGTCAATTCTTCGCTCAAGCAGATTATGGACTGGTAATGGATCGAGGTGAACGGTGCGTGCATCCTGAAATGCATTCGAGACATTGTAGTCGCGATGAGTACGAATCGTGTTATATGCGGGCGGCCGGCAAGCGGTGATTACGCAGAAATGACGCGACAACAACAACGGGCGCAAGAATTCGAGGAGTTGCATGAAACAGAGGTCGTCGATGAAGTCTACATCATCCACGAACACATAATGTACGACCTCAGATCGAGGATTTGGGTGGGTGACTGCCAGATTCTCTAGTTTGTTCGCTGCGATCTGATATTGCCGAACGACATCCCGCTCAAGGGCAATCTCGTTTGCCGGGTCACCAAGTGTCCCGAGATGCGTCATAATAATTGCGGAGATCTGGCGACGAAAATCATCAAGGAACTCATTTGGATCATTGAGGTTGTATGCTTTGGGGCGAAGATCAATTAGGGTATGGTTGCGCTTGATGCTCGCCGTGATGGCTTGGAACGTGGTGGATGCTAAAAAACGCTTAATGAAAATTGTCTTTCCAATTCCTGGCTCACCCACAACAAGGATATTTCCACCAAAGTTGTTGACATTTCCTAGGCGCGATGCAAGAAATTCCATGTCTTGCTTTCTTTCGACAAAGAACCGATCGAATGTGTCTTGGTCGTAATTCTCGATGTTTAGGAAAAGCGAATCCGCGAGAGCATCGATCAAATCGGGGCAGTCAATAATGCTAGGCATCCGAGTTGCTTCCTTAAGACAAATTGTAGTTAGTGAGATTGCGATGCACGGGTGGCCAAAGTTCGCTGCAAGCTGGGGCCGAAACACAAGAAACCCAGGGCGGATATTGCATAGGAATCGAAGTTTTGTATCAAATGGAACTCCGTCTTGATCATTGCTGCCTCCGGGGATAACTCAGTGCAAAGTGCCGAGTAAAGAGCGCAAAGTGAGAAATGTTTGGCACCGATCACTCTGCACTTGCCACTGTACCGTTCTGCCTACCCCGTGATCGTCGCCGACGCGACGGCCGACCACGGTCCGGTTTCGCCTTTGGTGTTTTCCCAGCGGAGCCAGTAGTAGGCGGTTTTGCCGGCGGCGGCGGGGTCGAACTGAGCGACGTAGGGCGAGCGGGTGTCGGTCGCGAGATATTGCAGTTCGCTGGCGCTGGCGGGAGGCGCGGTGCCGATCTTCACCCAGACTTGGCAACCGCGCACGCCGGTGGGTTTCGCTGAAGGCTTTCATCAGGGTGGCTCGTGAATTAGGCGGCTTGAGTTTCGACGTATTCGCAAATCGTCGTCGGTAGCGGGACGGGGAGTCCGTCCTGATGAAGGCCCTCAATATGAAAGTCGATGGCCTCGCGAATCAGGGTTTCGACTTCCTCCAAAGTCTCTGCCACGGCCACACAACCGGGCAGGTCGGGAACGGTGGCTCCATAGCTGGTCGGTCCTTTTTCGATGACGACGGCATACTTCATGATCGGCCTCACTTCAAACCGGCTTGCTTCAAAATGCTGTTCAAGGTTCCGGGCGGAACGTCCACGGAAGGTTTCCCCGCGATCGTCACTTTACCCGGCTTCTGCGGATGTTTGTATTGTCGATGACTCCCGCGAGTGGCCACCAGTTGCCAGCCATCGGATTCGACCAGTCGGATGACTTCGCTGACTTTCATGTCGGTAACTCTCAACGCAAAAGCGAAATCGTGGGTCGGTTCCGATAGACGAGCGGCTTACGCCGCGACGTGCGTGACATGATTGCTCTGCGGTCCTTCGCCTTGGGAGTTGCGGCCGACGAGCCAGAACTCGTCGGTGACGCCGCGTGTTGGTCTCGGACGCTCATGGTAATGACGCCGTCTGGAAATGGCGCACATTGATCTCGGTGCCGGCGCGGGCACTGACTTCGGCTTCCTCGAGAAGCTGAGCGGCCGCTTGTTCGTCCACATAGACTTCGCCGCAGTTGTCGCAGACTTGCGCGGGCACGGCCTTGACCACCAGCGTCAGACCGCCCCGTTCCAGGGTGACGGTCGAATTGCCGGCCGTGGTCTCGCCGTGTTTGCAGATCGGGCACTTCATGGTTTTCTCCTCTTCCAATCCGCCTCCCAGCGCGCTGGGTCGGGTTCATAGACAGTGATCACGATTCTCTCAGAAGGCGTGGTCGCGGCGACGACGTGTATCGCTCGTTCGCCGATCCAACCTCACACAAGCGCGCTGGGATAGGGGAAGTCGTTGGGATAATCCTCGATCACTTGACCAGTTTCCAGAATACGGCGGACGTCTTCCACGCGGATGCCGCGCTGCGCCATACGCTGGATCGCATGGACGCGGAAGATCAGGCGTTCGCTCGACATATCCCAAACCCTTCAGGTTTGCGTGATGGAATGCGATTCACAAATCGTCGTCGGTGGAGGAACCGGTCGGCCATCGTGACGAAGACCATCGATCGGAAAGTCGATGGCTTCTCGAATGAGAGTTTCGACTTCCTCCAAAGTCTCTGCCACGGCCACACAACCGGGCAGGTCGGGAACGGTGGCTCCAGAGCTGGTCGGTCCTTTTTTGATGACGACGGCAGCCTTCATGATGGGCCTCACTTCAAACCGGCTTGCATTCAAAATGCTGTTCCAAGTTCCAGGCGGAACATCCACGGAAGGTTTTCCCGCGATGGTCACTTTACCCGGCTGCTGCGGATGTTTGTATTGTCGATGACTTTGGTTTTGACTCGTCACCGCATCTCGCCAGAGTGCGGGTTGCCCAC
>JAYVSP010000704.1:0-28601 GCA_043775215.1 Planctomyces sp.
TCGGATTTCCATTGATGTTGGCCAGCAGTCGTACTCGGTCAATCAGCAACGCTCCGCCGTTTGTTGGCCCCAGCGTGACTTGTTGGTCAGCAGTCGATACCTGTAACGAAATCGCTTGATCGCGCCGCGGCTGACGAACCTCCCAATCCGCGATTTTCTGAAGTCCTTCGTCGTTGTCCTTCGCAAACTCCATTTTGTTCGGGCTGCTTCCCTCGCGCACAGAGCCGGCCTGGCCGAAGACAAGTTTCCCAGCGTGCCGAGTCAATAAAGGTCGCTCCGCGTCGCTCAGTGGGCGATGAAGCGACGAATACTCCCGTTTCATCAGGTCGAGTCGTCGAACTCCCGAACCTTCCTGGCACACCAGTCCTTGATCGCCTAACCAAAGTGCTGCATCCACACGCGAACCAGGAAAACCCAGACTGGTCCAATTCGGATACTCCTGCCAATCACCTTCCCCGGCCGCCCGCGAAACGACATCAAAATGTCCGTCGCCCAAAGAACGACGAATCGCGAAGGTATCTGTCGTCGTGACAAATTCATTGTCCGGCAGGTTGGCAGGAACAAAGTTTGGAGCGCCGTCCTTCGGAACTCGTAATTCGAAAACCGACGGTTCCTTGACCACTGCCAGCCTTGCGAGAAGTCTTTGATCGTCGCGCCAGATTGCAGTAATCGGCGCTGGCGTCCGTGCGACCCCGCTAAGGCGACCGTCTCGATGCCAGACTCCCAGCGAAGTTCCTTCGTCATCCAGCACCAACAACCGTTGAGCACTTTCGAGAACGCTGCGCGGTTTGTCGAACGGAGTGCTCCAGCGACCAACGTCGCGAGTCACGGTCAGATCAAGCGGAATCTCTCCCTGCTGTTGAAATCTCAACGCCAGACTTGCTCCAATTTGTTGAATGGACGCTGCTACTGTCATTGCTGCATCGAATCGGCCTTCTGGTGAAAACAGCCCAAGTTTTGAATCGGCAATAGTTGGTTTTGAATCGTCTGAACCAAGAGCAAACTTTCCAGTTTTCAGGTCAACGACAGGCTCTGTCTTTGATCCAAACGGCAATTCACCATCATGCTTGAAGTCCGCTAAGGCATTGCCGAGTGATCGACTCCAAAGTTGGTCACGATATGCGAACTTCAAACGACCATCGCGTACCTCCAGCGGCCGGACCTTGGTGGAATCGTCGATGGACAATCCCGTTTCTGTCAGCGTTCCAAGACTTGATTCAGCCTTTTCGGTGCGCCCGCCTGCAAACTCGAAATGCCATTCTCGATCCTTTTGAGTCCACCGGAGCCAGCGTTGAGGACTCAGTTCAACAGCGACGTGCTGATCGTAGCTCGGCGACTCATTGGGATTCTCTACCGGCTTGATTGAGAACTGAGGAGACCTGTTCGCTCGTAGTGATTGGGCATCAAAGTTCCAAGTTCCGAAGTTGGACGCCAAGGTGGCTTGAAAGCCGTCCTTGTCCCACGACGAAATTGACTTGACCTGATGATGCGGAAAACGTCCTGCCACCAACTTCATCGGAAGAGCAGCCAGCAATTCGGCACCACGAGTGAGTTTGTAAAACGTCTCAGCATCGCTGCGACGTGGAACTCTGAGATTCGCCTGCGGAAGCTCAAGTTCGACGAGAACCCGCTGCGGTTCGTCCGTGGAGGGAACAGCAACTACCTGACCTGGTCGCCATGAATGCCAGTCACCCGTCGCCGAACGAAAGAAGATGTCACCCTTTTCAGCCTGCCGGACCTGGAGAGCGCCGTCCGCTTCGGTGGCTTCAATCACGACATCCGATGCGAGAGCAAATCCCTTCTTGTCATTGAGAAGTGGAATTCGTTGATTCTTCCACTTCAACTCTGTGTTGTTCGGTGCGAATTCCCACGACGACGGTTCGCCATTCGCGACTCGCCACTCTGGAGCTGCTGCGATCCATTGGCCTTTGCGACGAAGATGCCATTTGCTGTCCGATGTTTGAACGATCAATTCACCGCCCCATGTCCTCAGAGACCGAATCTCTCCAGGACACTCGATCAATGCGGGCACATCCAGTGACATGTCTCGTCGCCAACGCTGTTGAACGAGAAAACGTGGCTGAGCTGTCGCGAGAATAAGGTCTGTGGCGTTCTCGGAATTCATGGTGACCGCGCCGCGAATCACGTCGATGGCGAGACGCTCGGAAGCGAGTTCAATTCGAGTTCCACCGATCTGCACGTCCCAGTTGTCGTCGCGAGGAGCGAAATGGAACGTACCGCTCTGGAATTCTGCTGGCTTCAGCGCCGCGGCAAACTTGTCAACCGATCGCGTTTGTAGAAGCCGAGCTGCCGCAATCGGCGGACAGACAACTTCCCGACCATCGGCTGCCCGCCCCAAGTGCAACCACGGCAGCTTCTCGTCTTCGATGGCCTTCAGCCCGATCGGTGCATCAGCACTTAACCCAGAATCAGTCATGTGAATCGGCATGGCAGATTTTGCGTCGCCATCTTTGACCGTGAGCGACATCACGAGTGACGACTTTCCCGTCATCTTCTCTGGTGCTCGTTCCCAAGCGATCGGCCACCATTGTCCGCTTCTCTGCGCTGGCGAGCGTACCGCCATCAATGTCTTGTCCGGTGTCACCTTGCCGTCGGCTGTGATCTGTGCAAGAGGCGAATCTTTCTCATCAAGCAAAACCAAACCGTTTTTCTCTTCAAGAGCCAACCACAATCGCTTCGGTCCTGAGTCACGAACCGATGCCGGAAGTTCCACGATTTTGCGTGTCAGCAAACCCTTCAGATCGGTCCACCGCCAAAGTTGCCCAAGCGAATCGAGCGAGAAGAAGTTGTCTTTCCCAAAAGGTCTTGCGTCGGCCCAAACGTCGCAGGCAAACGTCGTTTTGCCAAGCACAAGTCGACCGAATCGAATTCGGTTGTCCTTGCTGCGTAGTTCACCATCGACAAGCGCAAAGCCGCCAAGCCCTTCAGGGGGAGTTGTTGAGATGTTGCCTTTGACTGAGAGCGAAACGCGCTGACCATCTCGCATCTCCAACGGGAGGGCGTTTCGCAATTCGCGGCTAACGCTCTTCGCCGCAAATCGCAAAACGTATTGGTCAGAAAACCATCCGTCTTGTTCAAGGCTGCGACCCAGAATCAGCAATACACCTTTGCTGCCGTATTTGAGCGGCAACTGAGCAGATTGTTTTGCCAATTCGATAGCAGCGATGTTTTCAAGGCGTGCCGTGTCATATTCGAGCGAAAGGACTTTGACTTCAGTTTTTGGTGTGCCCGGCTGTTCGAGGGGGCCATCCCCAGTCTTCAGTTGCAGCAGACGCCGAGTACTATCCGTGACGAATTGAAACTTAATTTCACCAGCGAGCTGTGTCTGCTCTTCGTCCGATAGCAATGACATGATGTCCTTGCCGTCGCGCAGACGACTGAGCGTCAGACTCTTGGAAGATCCCATTTTGCGAATAGTGACAACCTCGGCAGCCTTTTCACCGATTACGCCAAGCCCCTCGAATACCTCGGTTCCGAGTTTCGTCTTACCAGTCACGGCGTTAATACGAACTAAACAGCTCTTTGCGTCAAGAAACAGGAACTCTCCATCCTGCTCGAACACGCGCAGCTTTGTGAGCAACGCCGGAAATTTGATGTCCAACAAGCGCGTCACTGACTGATCTGCACGAACAAGGAATATCTCTGGTTCCATTTCTGTTCCGTCGTTGGTACACACCAATGCGGCTTTGAGCTTCGCTGATTCGACGACGAACGAACGTGCGGGAATAAACGGGTTGCCCAATCTGTCGAACTGCCGAAGTAACTCCGTGGAACCGTCAAGATGTTGTTTCACGATTTGAATGGCATTTGCTCCGTTGTGGATCAGCCGAGCAAACCCATCGTCCATGAACCAAGCAGTACCTGGAACATCCCAGACGCCTTGCAGTACGGCAGCCGCTTTCAGCGCCATCACCTTCGATCCAGCAGCCATCCGGCGCATGGCGATCACTGAATCCCCCATTTGTCCGACCGCGTCCCATTCCGTACCTGCCTTCAGAGTGGCCCAGTAACCCTCGACAGCGTCGTAAGCAACAAGGTCGCCTTGATCTGTCCGACAGTAAAGCAATCGGTCATCGGCAGCAGCGATTCGATTCACCGTCGATGACGGCAAGCGACTAAACAGTGTGATCGGCCTGCGATATGTCTCAGATATGCCGCCGCCAAGGTGATGCTGAATGTTGAACGCCCCATCTCCCGTTCGCCCCCAAGTGAGCACACTTTCGTTGCCGCTCCTGGCTCCATCGAACCCCTCGGCTAACGGATTGAGGTTGTTGCCAAGCGCGATCAGTTGGGTGGGGGTTTTAGGCGTTTTCCTGATCGTGGCGACTTCCTTGCCGACTCTGGCCAAGTCATTGGCGTGTGAGACAGATTGCCCAACTTCGCTCTTCGAGACTCGGCACTCATAAGCCGTGGAGTCGGACAAGACCCACAGCGATTTTCCATTTGCCAGGATTTGAGACACTGGCAATTTCTTGCCGTCAGCACGTTGCTTGATCGGCAAACGAATCACAACTTGCTGTTTTCCTTGTGCGTCAATGTGCCATAACGCTCCTGTGTCATCTATCCAAGCGAGACCGTTCGAATACTCAACCACAAAGGTCGCTTTCGTTTCAATGACCTTTCTTGCGATCGGGTTTGTGTCGATTCGCAGAATAGGCCCTTGGCTTGCTGGACTCGGAATGATGTAAACACGCTGAGCGACAACAGCGAATTGCCATTTCGGTGGGAACGGGATGCCGGGCAGCGGTCGTGACATCTGGCGCTTGTTCGTCTCATACAGCAGCAAATCGCCGGACTTGCCCTGCAGAAGTATTTGTCCGTTTGCGAGAGGAGCAACCTGAGTCAACTGATCGCCCAGCAGGCCGTCCGATTCGAACAATCGATCATTGCCGACAACCGGTCGAAGTTCCGCGTGACCGTTTTTCGTCTTGGAAACCCAAAGACTTCCATCTGGTGCCAGGACGACTTCGGTGCCTGGATCGCCTAAAGAGGCGAGCTTTGGCTCCGCGCCGACAGTGAGCAGAAACGGTTGGCTCTTTTTCCAAGCGATCCGATGCGGACCAAGTTTCTCAAAGCGATCAACGTCTTCTCCATTCAAAACTGAGACGCATCGTCGCTGGTCGGGATGACGCCAGGCCACACCGCGAGGTCCAGCCATGAAAAGGTCGTTGCCATCAACCAGAGTTGCGATGACGCGATCACCTATTTGCACGGCTGGATCTCTCCCGCCCGCCGCTGTTCCCATCAAGCGTCCCTGCTGGTCGAGAATTTCGAGACGACCACTTTTGAGATCCGTGGCAGCAATAGCTGAGTCCAGCCGTTGTAACTGCTCGGCAATGACGCCCACTGGTATGGCGCGTGGAATTGCCTGGCGGAGCACTTGACCGTCGTCGGCAACCAAAAGCAGAGAGCCATTGGCGGTGGTCTCTAAATCCCGAAAAAGTGATCCCTCCGTTTGTGGTTCCTGTCGCCATCTCAACGTGTCCTTGGATGCCGAAAGCAACCGGCCTTTCGTGTCGAGGGCGTAGAGTCGATCACCCAGCGCCAATCTCTTGAGTGTTACGTCACCAACAGACGCAGCCTTCTCGTGAATCAGCGTCGTGACCACGCGATCCGGCGTTGCGAGCGCCAACCGACCGTCAGAGAACAACAGGCCGAGCGCATCACCTGAACCACAAGCCTCGGCGATCGGACCGTTCGCGATGACATTGGGTTCATTGACTTTCACCAAGAACACTTCCGAAATGGTCTGGGCCTGCTCTCTTTTCAAAGCCCAAACATGCTCGCTGATACCTTGCTTGTTTTCGGAACTGAGAAATGTCCAGTCGGCATTTTTTGCCTTTGCCAGTGAGTTCCAGGTTCGGCTTGTGAGGTCGTATTGAGCCAATCCTTCCGCATGTCCAATAAGCAGGCAAACGGGGGATTTCTGCGTGTTTGAACCTCGAATCGCGACAACTGCGGTGATCGGAAAACGCACGACGGGTGATTGTTTGGTCCAAAGAGTTTCGCGGATGACTGGTCCTTGATCCGTCAATCCGACTCGCTTTAGCCCTGCGGAGCCTCGACAAAAAGTTGCTCCGACTGCCGGCAGAATCTCACTGATACTTTCCAGCGCTGACTCGGCCCTTTTCCAACCCGAATGGCTTCGCCATTGCAATTGGCCGGACTGGTCGAGGGCGATTTGTGGTCCGATTCGGTCGCCGTCTTGAAGCCGATTCAACGACGCCAATTGCAACGGCTTATCGAGCAATCGTGTCCATTCCACCAAGGGTCGTTTCGCCGCATTCGACGCTGAGAGTCTCCACGGCCACACGGCCGTACTTCCCGATTCGGCCATCAAGAGATCAATGCCGTCCGGTTCGGTGGCGATCTTCACCGGCTCCAGGTTCACTGGCGGCGAGACATTCGGAGCCTCGAACAGAACTTTCGTTGGGAGCGTGTCCGCTGCGTCAATGCGCGCAGGCAGTTCAGATTCCAAAATGCGACCACGATCCGTGACTGCCAGCAATCTGCCATCAACTGTGTCGATGCCACGGAGCGAATCAACGGGGCTCCCTGTGTCATCAACGAACCTCGTTCCTGCTGAGCGAGTCAACCCATGACGATTCAGGTCATACGTCAAAGTCCGACCACGATCAGTAAAGAGGTCCAACTGCTTCGTGGATTTTTGAGCTCGAATCGCCAGCAATCGTGCTCCACTAAAAAGACCTTTCTCGGGCAGCACGGATTGCTGGACGACGGAAGCGTTCTTCCACCCGTCATTCAGAGCATCCACCGACTCGACAACCACGCGGCGGCTAATTCCATCGAGCGATTCGAGAACACACGCAAGCTGCTGATTGTGGAGGTCGATCGACCAAATCCGCTCACCGGGAGTTTCGATTTTCTCGACGGATAGGACTGCCTGATCGAAGGATTCCGGCAGTTCCAAAGAGGCGTGAAAACACCAAAGGCCACCGTTGCGACCGGGCACTGCCAACACATGCTCTCGACGAGCGGCATCGAACCATGCCACCGGCGTACCATCATCCGCCGCCAAGCGCAAATCGGTACTGCGCGGTTCTTTTGCATTCGTTTGCAGATCGAATCGCCACCACGGCCCAGCCGGGAGAACGCCCTGATCGGGAAGGATTCGAGCGCGGATGGATCTCACCTCTCCGTGTTTGTCGCGATCTGTCAGCCAAAGCGCCGATGGATTTCCGACTCCAACAATCGCGTGTCGAATCGCCTCCAAATCGAGACCTGTGTCTCCATCAATGCGCAGGCTCCATCGCAGTCCATCGCGTTCGTAAAGGCGTCCCGATTCGGTGCTTGCCCAGAGTCGATCCGCCCCGCGCACGAGACCCTTCACTGCCTCGGCTGACAAACCAATCCCTGTGATGTCAGTGGTTGAATAGCGTCTCTCTTCATCTTGCAAAGATAATTCCAAGACCCGCGAGCGTTGCTCGGCATCACGAACAGCAACCCACAGTTTTTTGGAATCGGCGATCGAAGCGGCAACCGACACCACCCGCTCGGAACGTCGCAATGCGTCGTCGTCACCAACAAGCTCCATCAGTTCGCGATGTTTCGCTTGATACTTCAGCACTCGCGTTCCCGCGATCAACAACTTGTCAGTCCCTAATGCTTGCACAAACGAGATGTCGTTTGCATTCAGGCCGGAGACTCCGCGCGGAGCAATGAGCGTCTGCCAACCCGACGAGCTTTTGACGTCTAATCCCATCGCTCCGCTGCCGTCAGGTGCCTCTTCGCTGGTCACAACCGCCAAATGACCGGCTGAAGACGCGGCGACATCCGTGAGAAAGTTCGTGGAAGGTCCACCGTTGCTCGAAGTCGCCGTTCGGATGCGAAATGTCCGAGTATCAACGCGATGCAGCCCTCCTCCGAAAGAGCTAACCAATAGATCTTGGAACTTGGGATCGCTCGCAACCGCTGTCAGCGCGTGGCTGTGGTAGTCCCTCGCGCCATGGATTTCTTCTGAACGATGCAGGTCAGCCAGCGGCTTGAAGGCTGGCCCCAACGGAACCAATGACGTGACGGCGATGACCAAACAGACGGCCGCCGCCGTGAGTACGGCGGTGGCGAGACCTCGACCCGGTCCAGGATCGAGTCGTAGCCGAACAATCCCAGCAAGGCCCAATGTACCTCGACGGGCTGGCAATGGCGTGACGCTGCGCCAGGATGACGGTAAATCAGCTTCGCTGTGAGTCCGCTGCGGCCTGTCGGCCAAGACCGCGGCTCGCTCACATTGCGATCGACGGACGAAAGAGTCAGCGGCTTCAAGCGACAACTCGTGCTGAAGAATTTGTTCTTCGGATCTCAGTTGCACTCTTGCCAACGAAGGACGCATCCAAGTGGCGATCTCCCCAAGTCGGAGTTCCTCCAACAGGCCCAAAGCCCACGTCGCCATTTCCAAGTCAGCCAAAAGGTCGGCCAGTAAGATCGCTGCGAACTGCTCAGGTAGGCTGCACTTGCCGGCGGCTTTCTCCAAAACACGGTCAATGAATGCGAGGCGCGGGTTTTCAGAGCGTGCGGCCTTTGAAACCTCCGACAACCATGCGCACCGAGTCGGCTGACGCTCAATCGCCAACAACAGTTCGGTACGAGCGTTGGCGAATTCCTTCTGCTCCGCGCCTTCCGCGAAACGGATCAAGTCCCAAAGCACGAGCGTTCTGCGAATCCAACTGGCTTCGCTGATCGCCTGTCGGAAGCCGGCTTCGTCCAGGATGGCAACAAGGTCCAAGTAGGCTGCGCCAGCAGCGGCGGCGCGATGTGTTTGCTCGTGGATGCTGAATTTGTCACTGAGAAAACCCGATCGCTCGCCATCGAGCATTCGTCGCAGATTGCGACTTTCGCGGTCGAGTGATTCTTCAATCGCTTTTTCAATCGCGCTGCTGCGCGATGGACCGATCCGAAGAAAGCAGCGCAACTGATTGTAGATTTGAAACAGCCAGTGCCACCAACGGTGCTCGGCGCGACAAAGATGTCCCCGATCCGCTCCAAGCACAATGGCACGGTTCCACTTCAATAAGTCAGTCCCACGGGGATCACGACGAAGCTGCCTTCGGGCGAGCACCAACAGCAAACGCGGCCCGACCACGATCTTGGCCAATATGACTGCCATCGCGACGGCCACAAGGACGGCAAAATGTTGGTCACTCCGCGACAATAAGTCTGACTGAGAAATGGCAAACCAAACCCACCAGAGTGCGCCACCCGTTAGCAGCCCAAAAATCGTTGGAGCTACAGTCCCGGCGGCGCGGAGAGGTGCGGCAACGACCAAAATCGCAATCAATCCAGCAACCAACACGACGGACCATCCATGAAGCAGATCCGTGGCCGCCCAGTCTCGAAACCAGGGCAGCAATGAGATTCCGTGCAAACAGACGGTGCCCGCAGCGACTGCCATTATGCCGCAAGTGCGTGATCGCCAAGTTGATCGCGGCGTCGGCATCTATGTCTGCTCCGGACGTTGTCGGCGTGCGAGAGCACGCAGCCTATCAAGCATCTCCTCCGCCTCATCAAGGCTTTCTTCCATTCGCTGTCGCGACTCCCCAGCTCTTCCGGAAATCTGTTGAAGTCGTCCCGACACGGCTTGCCCGGTACCGATTTGACGATTCACTTCGTGACAGTGTCGCTCAGCCGCTGACGTCTCGGCCTCGATGCTTCGACGGATGATCTCCAGTTGTTGTTCAACGCGAGCGATGTCTGGGGCCAGCCGCTGTTCCTGCTCGCGGTGCTCGCGCAGGGTTTCGCTGGCCAGTTGATGGAGTGGCGTGCCATTTCCCGTTGCCGGGCCGAGAACACTCAAGTGCGAGCGAACTTGCTCCGCAGTTGTTTTTGCCTCCGACGCCTTCTGCTCGACACGCTCGATGTTTGTTCGCGCGGTTTCCAACTTGGCCTGCACCTCGACGGAGCACGGATCAACAACGTCGGCGATCGAAAGATTGGGGAACAACATCATTTCCGCCCTCCCAAGAGGAAGGACCACCAACTCCGGCGCTGTTCCATGCCAAGGTCTTTTTTCAGTTGTGCCGCCTTCTTCTCAATTTGGCGGACTGTTCGCCGCGCCGTGGCCCGGCGCTTGGCTGGATGGGCGCTGACGACAGCCGCCACTTCGTCGTCGATCTTCTGCGCGGTACTGGCGAGCATCGCCTCGACTTTCTCCGCACCGGCAAACGACGGACGCTCACGCAATCGAGCTTGGACCTCTCGAAGCGAATTCGTCGCTTGTTGGGACACAGTGAGTGCGGCCTCGGTCGCGCTAAAGAGTTCTGAAAGTTCCACGCTCGTCTCGCGGGCTTCCGCGATCCGTGCGTCATACGGGATAGACGACATCTCTGCGATGCGCGCGGTTGTGTTCGCAATTTCGGATTCGACTTCTTGCAGTTGACGCGCATTTGTCACCAAGTTTTGTTGTTGTTCGCGAAGCTCGGCCAACTCCGGTTCCAACTTCTGAGCCGTCTGGGTCATGACGGCAAGCTTCTCTTCGATTCCTTCGGCTAGCAGAGCGTCGAGACTTTTTTGTGCTTCCTGGACTTGAAACTGAAGCTCAGGCAGTTCCTCAGTCTCCAGGTGTCTCAGCCGAATCAACTGCTCGAAAGCCTCGGTCTTTCGGTCTTTCAGTTCTGTTCGGCGACTTTCGAGGGATTGAAGCTGTCGTTCGCACTCAAGCCCAATCCGCTGCATCTCCAACTCGATCTGTTCCAATGCGCGATGACGATCCAGAACTTGCTTTTCCTTTGCGGCCCAGTCCACGAGTTGCTGATTCGCGGAAACGACGTCTTGTTCAAACAAACGGCCGCGAGCTTCAACGTCCGCCAAGCGTTCTTCAATTTCCAAGGCGCGGAGTTCCGCTAATCGCTGTTCTGCTTGTTCGACATGCGACTGAGCCGCCGGTAAGTCCTGAGTCTCGATCAATTCCAGCCGTGCTGCTTTTTCCTGGAGTGCCTTTAGTTGAGATTCACGCTCCGCCAATTCCTGCGTTCGGCGAGCAATGGACAAATCCAGTTTCTTTTCGGTCAGCGTCTTAATCTGACGCTTCAATTCTTGGAGTTGCTTTTGACGCGCTTGGACTTGCTTCTCCAACTCACGAAGAGCCTGCTCTTGCACCTGAGCTTCACTCAGCTCATTTTGAACCTGCTCGTTGTTGCGGCTGACTTCTTCATACTGCCGGTCGATCTCACGGCCACGAATTTCCGCCAGCAGTCGTTCCGCTTCCTCCATGCGCCGCAAGATTTCTGGAATCGTGACTGTTTCAAGAACTTCCAGACGGGCCGTTTCTTGGTTGGCTGCTTGCTCACGCTGTTCCGCACTTCGCTGGCGCTGCTCCAGTGTTTGGCGACGAAGCGTCAATGCTTGCTCTCGCGCTGCCACTTGTTGCTCGCGTGCCTGAACTCTCGCGGCAAACTCATTGACCTCTTGTTCCCGCGCAGCCACGCGGGTTTCGTGTTCAATGACTCGCTGTTCTTGTGCGCGAGCCTCCTGAAGCCTTTGCTCCGATCGTTGCTCTCGTTCTTCGATCTCGCGGGAAGCGAGCTGCGCAGCCTCCGCCCCAGCTCGCAATGCACGATCGAGTTCGCCTTCGGAATCGGCAAGTTCCTGACCAGCGTTCGTAAGGTTCTGCCGTTGAGCCTCCAAATCCTGCCGTGTTGAATCGGCTTGTGCGACAGTGTCGCTCACAAGCTGATGAGCATTCCGCTCCAGGGTTCGCAGATCCTCACCGACTTGAGCCAGTGCTTGGCGGCGAGCATCCGTTGACATCAACCACTCGTGTCGTGGGCCGGCGACCAAATTCAGCCACTGCGAAACTCGTCGAGCAAACTCGTCAAATCGGGCGGGTAGCTCGTTGACCAATTGACTTGCCGAACGACTGACTTCTTGCGCTGGGTCAAGTCGCTGGTTCAGTCGAGTGAGTTCTTGGTCGATACTGTCTGCCAATGTTTGAAGTTCACGCAAAAGGCTCGACGTGAGTTCGACGAGTTCTTGGCCCTCTTGCGTCCCAATCTCCTGCCATTGTTCCTCGTATTGCTTGCGGTCTGCGGTGAGGTCAACACGCCCGACGTCGATCACTTGGCGAAGCGGCTCGCGGTTCATTTCTCCCAAAACGACCTGCAAAAGCCGATGCAGTGGCTGGCCGCGTTCAAGCACGATCACTCGCCAATGACCGTCGTCGCCGAACGGCTCGACAAGCGCCATACGGCTGTCGCGGTTTTCGGATAGACCGATTTGTTCGCTCAGCTTCTTCAGAAATGGATCTTCAGCATCGATGCCTTGGATGAGGCCGTCGAGGTTTGGCAGGAACTCGGCTGACGCTGGGATGAACAACGGCAGTCCGACTTCATGCAATGTTTGTGGCAAATCGAATCGCTCCAATTCCGGCCAAAAGTCTTCGTCGGCGATTCGAGAATTTGAAAGGAGGTAATGTTCGACGAGTGCGTTGGGGCCTTCGCCATGAGCTTGGCTGTAATAGATGAAGTCTTCGATTCTGGCCTCGGCACGGTCGAACAAATTGAGCAATGCCGGCCCAAACTGGCCACTCCGTGATTCGACCCGGTACACAAACTTGGCGGCTTGTCGAATGTCTCGCCGACGTGAAGTGCGTCTCAGGCGAAGTGGCACTTCGACTCGCGACGCCCCGCCCATCGCGATCTGCATTGACGACTCATCTGGTTCTTCCAAAGCAATCGTTCCGACAAGCGGCAAGGCTTCGCCCTCAATTTCCGTGAGGAGCTTGTATTGCGCACGGTCGTTGGGTGTTGGCAGCCACACATGCAGTCGATTCGGCTCACTCGGCGGCATTAGGCTCCGGAACGAAGGTAATAGAGGAAGCTCCCACCCCGGCGGCACGAAGACATCGTCATCCATTTCGGTGAGGACGAATGGCTGACCCGGTAGGCCGCACGGCGGAACCTTCAGCCGACCATCGGCTGAACGCAGCTCATAGATGATCCCGACATTCTCGACGGCGCGAGTCCAAATCGACCATCCGTCGGAATTCGCGAGTTCAATCATCAACTCTTCTGCCGAAACCGTATCGTCGCGCCGCGGGATGACGAGGCAGCGAATCGTGCGCTCGGTCTTGGGACTGTGAACAAGCTGGACGCGCCGAAAGAACTGCTGCATCGGCACGCTTTGCGCCCAACTTCTCTGAGCACTGGGTTCAACCGGCTTGGCGCTCAGTCGGGGAAGCAACTTCTCGACCACTTTCTTTGGCCATCTCGGTTCAACAACTTCCAACCCCGCAGACTTCTCGATGCCGCCATGATGGATCGTGATGTTTTCCAGGGAGCGCCACGCCTCCAGCGACGCCGACGGCGTAACCTCTCGGACAAACGACAACGCCAATCGAATTGACGGAAACTTAAACAGCTTTGTGGACATCACTCGATCTCCAAATCTACCGACTCAGGCTCCACGCCTAATGTCTCCAGAATCAACTTTGTCGCGAGCGACGCTGGCTCGTCGATGTCCCACGAGAAGTCAGAGACATCGAGCCGCTGTGCCTCTGCGCACGAATCCGAAGCGGACCAACCCCAACTCCCATCACGTCGGCGCTCAACGCGAATCGCTCGCTCGACTCTTGATCGCACGCTCGTCGGCTGGGTTCGACTTTCGCGGTCATTGGATTCGGGGCCGATCACCATACGGATCGCAAGATCGAACTCACCTTCCGGATCGGCAAGGTGTGCTCGCTGAATCTGCTGGCGGCTCCGCGCGGCTACAAAGACCGAAGGGCAATGCGATACGAGTGGCTCCAGTGCCTCCTGCGGCGACTTGGCAAGCAGCGGAATCTCTTGGCGCTCCAACGTGGCTCGATGTCGCGAAGTCATCGCGTTGTGCGTCAGCATCGCATGTATCGACCACTGAAATTCACCGGCAAGGCGCGCGAATTGATGAAAGAGGTGAACGACGACGGCTCGGTAATAGGAAATCGTCGGTGGCCGCGGCGGATCACTGAGTCGATGGTCGTTCGGGTCATCGACCAGCTCGATTTCGAGACAAACGGTCGGCTGCGTGTGTGCCGACTCGATGTCGTAATGAAACCGCTGCAAGAGTCCGGATTGCGACGCGCGAAGCAAAAACAACGTGCGGAATCCATCACTTGCAATGACCGGATGAGCCGCCGCACTACCGCCGAACGCTTCATGAAGTAACAAAAGTTCGGTCGGTGCCAGACGGCCCAGATTGTCAGGAAGCCCTCCCAGATCTCGCCGCGCAAACTCACCTGCCGCCGCCAGAATCTTACGAGGGCTATCGGCCTGGCGAACTCGACCTTGGATCGGAGGCTCTTGGAAGGTGGATCGCTTCGTCTTTGGGTCAATCAACAGCTTTCTCAGAAACGGATCAATGGGGACAACGCGTCGCTCATTTGCTGCATTTGATTCGCAGAATGGAATCAAATCCTCGAATCGCTCCGTCGTCACAATCTGATCGATGGCCGCCCACAAAGTACCAAGTCGCACCGCAGCGTCGGCATCACCTTGAATGCGCTGAGCTTCGAGAATGACAGCGGCCGTGGCATCGAATTGATCGGCGATCCGAAAAGACGACACATTGGTTCGGCCCATCAGATTGAGCGCCAGAATCTTGGCGACGCGCAATGCGGCGGAATTGCGAGCATCAGCTCGAGCACCTGCTCCCGGCGGAAGTCGCTCGACTGTGATCGAGTGCATCCACAGCATGAACTCCTTCCAGCTTGGTAGGTTGTCACGATCTCCAGCAAACTTTCCAAATCGGCGTTCGCCGCGCTCAGCAGCCGACCGAAGATCGAACGCCAGCAGCGGCGGCAAAAACAGTCCGTCAGCAAAGAGCGGTTGCAGAAAGGTCTCAAACCACTGCCGAGTCCATGTCAAATCACGAGACCAGATGGCATGGCCCGCGAGAACACGAAGCGCGGATTGCAGCGGCTCGTTTGATGAGGCAGCCATCGTCTATGCCACTCCATTGTGCTGCATTCCTTGCATGTGCTGAGTGACCATCTCGTTGAGCCATCCTGCATCCTGCGGCGAACGAGCGACGTAACGAAAGACTTCGAGATGACCCTTGCAGGCCGGGTATCCAGCGTTCGGATCATCCGAACGGCGAAGGCGGTCTAAGGCAGCCGCAAACAGCCAAAGCTGGCCGAACGCACGATCCGAAAGTCGCGCCCGTTCTCGAACCGCGCGAAACAGTCGCTCGAATTGCTCGAACCGTGGAGAATTCTCAACTGTACTCCCCAAGAAATGCAGCAACAGCATCCTCGCGAAACGAAAATCATTGGTGCATGATTCTCTTTTCTGCACACGATCCTTCGTCGCCACGGCGGCATCCCATGCTTCCGCAAGTCGCTTCTTTTCGGCATCAATGGAAAGGTTGATCAGTTGAGCGGCTGGGTTCTTCGCATTGGCGATCTTTGTCTTAGGATGAGATTCCAAAACCGAATGCACCCAAGTGCGCACAGGGAACCGATCAAAGAAGGCTTCCAAATCTTGCTCGCGCGGGATGTCGTTCGATGCGCCAACCAAACCCAACAGCGGCACATGAACCGCGCCATCGCCACTGTCAAATCGCTTCTCGTTAATGATCGTGAGCAGCGTATTCAGAATATGGCCGCCGCCACGAAACACTTCGTCGAGAAACGCGATCTCGGCACGCGGCAATTTGCCGGTCGTCACCTTCTTGATCTTACCTTTGGCCAACTCCGCCAAGTCCGGCCCACCAAACAACTCTTCGGGCATCGTGTGATTCGTCAGAAGATATTCAAAATAGCCGCCGTGAAACTGTGAGCTGTTTCCATTCGCACCGTTATCGTCTTCGCCAGAAGCGAGTCCACAAAGCGACGCAATCTTTCGCACAACAGCGCTCTTCGCCGTTCCTGGCGGCCCCAACAACAACACCGGCACGCCACTGATGAATCCAGCCGCCACCGATTCAATTTCGCGGCCCCTCGACTCAAACGATTGATTCACGACCTTGACGAGTTCTCGCACCCGGTCGAAAACGGTCTCAGCCACATGTTCCAACTTGTTGAGGCCCGCCGGCTGCTCGCCACGAAGAATCGCGGCCAACTCCTGCTCAACAGCCTTTGGTGGTAAGTCGGCAAAGTCTTTCAGGTTGCCAATCTTTTGAAGCAACTTCATCGCGGTGCAATTCCTCACGTTGACGATCAATTCGCATGTCTAAACAACCGCCGATCCATGACAGGGGTGCTGACCAACTCGCGCAGACTTGTGCGAAGCCACTCCGTTAGCTCGCGACCGCCTTCGCACCGCTCCAAGATCGTAGCCGCCTGCGTTCCAAGCGCTCTCGCGCGACTTCGGAGTCCGGCCGGATCATCATGCAACATTTGATCCCGATCTGGCCAGTGTCGGACGGCGGCGATCGTCCATTCCACGACCATCGCCCCGTACCCTTCTGGCATGAGATCGGACTGTTCCTGCAATAACAACCATGCCGGCAGCGATGTGACACCTGCCGTACCATCCGCCAGTCCGTATTTGCGAACCCAATGCCGGCGGAGCCCTCGGTACGCGTGGGTTTCAAACCAAGCTCGACTGAGGCAACCGGACGGACATGCGATTTCCGCACGCTCAGGACTGTCCGCATTCAAAACGCTAATCCAACTCGCGTGTATCAAAATCTCCGCCAACTCCTCGTGGCAGACGACCCGACTGAGTTCGGCGAGTTCGGCGGATCGAAGCATCATTCCCAGCAGAGTCGCATCCGCAGCCGCAAGGACGTGAACAGTCTGTTGCTCCAGGCATTCGCCAACAAACTTCATGATCGCGGCAGCATCCCGCTCCGAACGAAGCAGTGTCGCCGCCACCAAGCAACCGACTGCTGCCGGTCCAACGTCCTGAATGTCGCTGACGTCTCGAAACACTCCGTGTTCAGAAATCTTTTCAACCGAAACGACTTTCAGTGCGCGCCGAACTGCTGGCGATTCAAAGAGAAGCAACCTCGCCCAACGCCGGCCGCCGGCCGCGCCTGATGTCAACAATTCCGCGAGGGGCCGTCCGACCGAAGCGGCAATCGCGTTTCGGTTGGCTTCGTTCCATTCAGCCACAGAGTCAGCCAACGAACTTGCCATCTCGCCGAGTTGGCTAACCCAGGAGCCGGTGTCAGCAACACTGTCGGCAACTCGTCTCATCACGACGCCCCATCGACCTGATCCAGCGGCAGTCGCTTCCAAATCTCCTGGATACCGCGAAACACTTCCTTGTTCGGTGATTGTTCAAGTTGCCGAATCAATTCCTCAGTCTTCTTGATCCGACGTGGAAGTTCTTGTTGCTCCGCCCTCAGTGCTTCCAACTTCTTTTGCAGCGTATTGAAATCCGATTCGAGTTGCTTCACAGACGCCTCTGCTTGCTCAGCAGCCACCTGCTCATCGCGCACTTTGTTCTCGAAACGCCGTTGTTCCGCAACGCTCGCTTGCGCCAGTTGCAATCGTTCCTGCAACACGCGCATCCGTTCCACGACTGGACCACGTTCCGCAGCCAGATTTGTTAGCTGTGCGGTAAGCGACTCGGCCTTACGAAGGTCATCTGCCAATCGCAGCCGCTCGCGTTGCTGCGGCAGGCTCAAATTACCGACTTCGCCTGCTCGTCGAAGGAACTCCTCGATACTGGCCTTGAGTGACTGGCTGAGATCGCCAAGCACTTTCGAGGATGATTGCGTCTGGTGCAGAAGACGCTCTGCTGCCGCCACGAGCACCGCAGTCTCGGACTTCGATTCCAATTTATTCGACTGCTGAAGTCCGCCAGACAATCCTTTGGCGATTGCCTCCACGACTTCTGCACAACATTCGGCCCACTCTTTGAGAGTCTGGTCGGCCTCGCTTGGACCGACCTGTTCCAAATTGGACGAACTGTTGCGACGCCCGGCAACCTCAATCAGCGCCGCTGCCAACTCCAATGATGCCGCCTGCAACACATCCCCACCGCGCCGACTCCGCGCCGCCATTTTCTTCACGGCATCTTGAACCGTCATGGATGCTACAGAACCGGAGCTGTGAGCCATTGCTTCACCCCCCGTTCGATGTCTTCGATGGTCGGTCGGGATTGGTCACGTCGCAATTCCGGTGGGATCGGAAACACTCGCTTATTTCTAGCCGTGACGATGCACTTCCCCAGCTCTTCAATATCACCGGCATTTCCGAAATGAGGTCGCAATCGGCGCTGTCCGATCGCTGACAATATCGTGTCACACAAACCATCCATTTCAATCGGCAACGTGTGACCTGACTGAGTTCTGACAAACCACCGTTTCAAAATCTCAAGGCACTCGTCGTCTGAGTAATCCGGAAACAAAATCGTCGTCGGGAATCGCCTCACCAAGCCGGGATTGGTTCCCAAAAAGTCCCGCATGGGTTCCAAATACCCCGCCAAAATAATCGCCGTCTGTGCGTTCGCTGGCAGTTCCGTCTGTCCAACGATCGCGTCGATCGCTTCCGAGGCGTAGCTATCCAGCCCGCCGCGGTCATTTCCGAGCGAGTAAACTTCATCAATAAATAGGACGCCGCCCCGCGCGTTTGCGATGACCTCAATGACCTTGTCTTTGGTCTGGCCGAGATAGGAACCCTTCAACTCCGCGCCGCGGGTTTCCACCCACCTGTCGCTGACCACCGCTCCAACGGCTTTCAAGAGGCGGGCCAGTTCCCGTGCCGCACTGGTCTTGCCGGTTCCCGGATTGCCGAGAAACAACATTCGCGGGGCCTTGGGAGACTGACCTCCGAATTCCGCCTGCATTTGGACGTCGATCGCGATGTCCCGCAGTTGATCTTTGACGCTCGTCATGCCCACGAAACGATCGTCCAATTCCCGCATGAGTCGCTGAATGTCTTCCGACGGAGCCTGACATGCTCCCAAATCCTCAACTCGAACACGCATCCTCTGTCGATCGCCCGTCGTTTCGATCCGTTCTCGTTGATGATCGAGAATTTCATCAACCAACGTCTGCAACGAACGCGCATTCGCAAAGTGAGGATCAACACGCTCTCGGTTAATCCGGGGCTTCAAGGCGCGATCAAAAGCTTCACGATCATCCGCGCGTACGAGAAAATCACGTTTCTCAAGCTGACGGTGAAACAAGACAACCAATTCGTCCGCGCTGAACGACTCAAACACAATTTCGTTGGGAATGCGACTCGCCAGGCCGGGATTGCGTTCGAGCAGTCGGTTCATCGGCTCGCGATACCCTGCCATGATGACGAGCGTGTCCGCAAACGTCGGCTGTGTGAGCGTCTGCACGATCTGGTGGATGATCTGATTGCCCTGGTCATCATTCGCAAGCTGATACGCTTCGTCGATGAACAGCACTCCGCCTTTCGCCAATCGAAATTGTTCGGCAACGCGCTCGGCGTATTGGCTGACATACTGCGATCCGAAATGAGAAACCGGATTCACCTCGCGAACGCGACCGTGGCTCAACAACCCCATTGCATGGAAAATCTCACCAACGCGCCGGGCCACAGTTGTCTTCCCAGTTCCCGGCGGCCCCACAAATCGGCAATGCAGGAATCCTTCTATCGGCGTTCCAAATTCCTCTGCCTGACGAGCACGCGACGCCGTCTTTCGCAGGTACGCTTTCAATTCACCAAGTCCAACAAAATCTTTATCGAGTGCCGATAGAAGCTGCTGGGCTCGATCATTACTGAAACGTGCTGCTTCGGGCACCATTGTCGGTGTCACAGGACCACCGCCATGAGCTGCACGGCTACTGGCAATCTGATCGACGAGATTTCTCACGCCTCGCCCGTTTCCCAATCGGTGTCGGAGTTGTTCAGCGCGAATGAACCGTAAGGCTGCCTCTTCTGCTTCCGGCGTTAGCGTCAATTGACGTCTGCCGCACTCGCGTCGGAAAACTTCGGAGAGTTCTTCGAATGAGTAGTCAGGAAAGCGAATCCAGTTGGACTCGGGAATCCGCGAGCGGAAGCCGGGATTGACGTTCCACAGTTCCTGCATCTGCTCTTCGTAACCGGCAAAGATCACCGTCAGCGTTGCCCGTCGATCTTCCATGTCCTTCATCAGTGTTTCCAAGGCTCCACGCATCCAATCGCCCTCGGCGAATTGATAAGCCTCGTCCACAAACAACACGCCACCAGCGGCTCGCTCAATTGCTGATCTCATCCGCTGAATGCAATCCCCGCTGTTGAATGAACTGGCGATGTCGGAACGAGAGATCTCGACGACGTCTCCGCTGGATCGCAGCCCGCTGGCCCTCAAGAAGCGAGCAACAAGTCGAGCGACGATGGTCTTGCCCGTCCCTGGATTCCCAAGAAACAACATGTGTGTTGTGATCGGTTCCGAAACACGCCCTTCGCGAAGCTCGGCCACTTGCCGCTCAGCCAACCGCATCAGGACCGCCAATTGGTCTTTCACAGACTTCAACCCAACCATCTGATCGAGTTCACGAAGAACATCTTCGGCCGTTTCCTCGACTGCATTCCTTTCAAGAACTCGCTCGATGCGCCGCTGCTCTTGCGGCAACTGACTAATGCTGCGAACCGACTCGCTGAGGTTGTGCAATAACCAGCGTCGCTGTGTCCATTCCGCAACGACATGCTCCCTGGCACCGAGCATTCCTTCTCGATTCATTGCAAAGTCCAAGAACCCGCGAACCTCGTCTGCATTAGGTGCCGATAGCGGAATCTCTTCTCGAACATGTTCCGTTTCTTCAATGTGGTCGAGGACGTCCAACAATTCTTCTCGCCGGGCGGGACGAACGACAAAAACCACACGCGAATCCGGATGGCCTTCGGAAACCAAGGCCAGAGAGGCGGCCTGTTTCAAATGGTCCTTTGCTTGTTCTGTAATCGCTCCAAACCACAGGTCTTCGGGATGCTCAAAGATTGCGAGCACTCGTTCTGGGCTGCGTAGAACACGATCCACTTGCCCAAGCAAAGTTCGCAAATTTGAACTCGCGACCGCCTCTGTCCGAGCGACCGAGTCAGCCGTTCCGCCGCTCGATTGAGTGGTCGCCCCCATCGAAGCAGCGTTCCGTTGTCGCGGTTGAAACTCCTGCTTCGGTGGCTCACTGGCGCGATCACTGGTCTTTCCCCGAGCTAACTCGTCGAATCGCTTCTGCATGAAGTCCGTATCGAATCGAGTGACCGCCTGCGAATTGAAGGAGAGAATCAGATCGAAGCCGGCGGTCGATCCCAATCGATGCAGCGCCTCAACGAGCCGTCTCACTCCAAATGCGTCACCCAAATAGAAGAGGTCGCGAACAGCTTCACCCGAAAGGATCGCTAATTTGCGACCCTGAGCAGGCAGAAATAACTCACGCAGTCGATCGTTGGCGGGTTGACTCATGGATGATTTTTCTAACGAACTCTGACTGAGGGCAAAACCGCCGCACGCTGAGCCGGGCACGCCTCTCACTTTCTCAACAGACTACCGAGAGTGTTCTCGTTCCAGTTCAGGTTCTTTGACCTTCGTGGGGATTTTGACGCCCTCGTCAGGTCGCGGATGCTTGTCCTTCGCTCTCCCCCAGTCCGTGATGTCCAACTCCAAACCCTCGTGTGCGAGTGCCTCAGACAGATCGCCAAGGACGTCGCGGCAGAGTTTTTCCTCTCCTTCCACGACATTTTCGATTTCAAATTCCGTGCGACCGTCAAGGTGAATGTCCACGCGAATGTTGCCGCGACCATCTCGATTGGGAACGTCGGCTCGCACTTGGATGCCGGACAGCGGATCGCCTTCCTTCATCAATCCAAATTTCGGAGTGTCATAGTTGCGATCGCAAAGCGCCTGCATGATCGCATCCGCGATATTCCGGGTTCGCTCCGAGTCCTGACGATTCTGCGCCGCCTCTGCGATCGCAGCCACACGTTGAGCTTCCGACTGCTCAATCGCCGTTCGAGCCGTCGCAAGATTGCCGGTTTCGAGCTGACCTCGCGCCAATTTGACTTGCTTGAAATAGTCTTCGATCGTTTCTGGTGACTTCACCCAACGACGCAATTCATCCCATCCGCCCTCTGGTTCCACTTCCAGTTTGCCGACTTCGTCATTGAGCGATGCCAGTTCCGCCGCTTGCGCCAGCCGGTGCTGAACTGCTTGCAACGATTCTGCTGGTGCCTGATCTACGCGGCTTGTCTTTTGTGATCCCAATGTTTGTTCGACTTCTGATCGCCTAAGCTGCAATTCCCGGAGTCCTTTCTGGAATCGCTGTACGACTGACCGGACCGCTGAGTTTGCCGTGTCGGCATCGCGATGAGCTCGATTGAGACTCGCAACGGCAGTGCCAAGATGAGACTCGGACGTTCGCAGGTCTCCGGCTGCTTTTGTCGCTGATGTCAATTCTTGATCTAACGCCCGACGAGTCGCTTGGGCTTGCTCCATTTTTCGCCGCTCCTCCTTGAGCAATAGCACCAAGTCTTCGCGGTGGGCATCCATGCGATCCAGCAAGTCGCCGGTTCTTGCTGGCACAGTCTGTTTCTCGGCAACTTCCCGCGCTTCACGACATAGTCGCCGAGCGTCTTTCAGTTGTTTCTCAAGCTCTTCAATCACCAGCGGCGTTCCCCACCGTGATAAAGCGCGAGAAGTGCTCTCGCAGGAGGAGCGCAACGCTCCGCGAAGGCTCGGTCGGATGTAACCGCATTTTGGGCCGCTCATCGCTTGGCTCCTGTGTGTTGGTCGTTGGGAACGTCGAACTCCAAAGTCAGATCACGAGACTCCAGTTCGCCACGCAGACGCTCCATAAAGCCGGCTGGTGGAATTCCTGTGATTTCAATTTCGCGAGCTGCTCCAACTGACACCTCTAACTTCCGCTCTCGACTCTCAAATACCGATGCTTCGAGAGGATGATATCGCGGTGACAGGAAATGAATCTGCTGATTCGACGACCCACGCCAAACTCGTCCATCATTGAGAGCTTCCACATAAAGCCCATCCACCAGAATATCGACGCGATTCAAAATTTGCCCAATGACATCGGCACGCGTGTCGCGACGGAGTTGCTCCAAGGTGCGCCCCGTGTAGCACATCACGCTCAGGTCGCTGCGCCGGGAGAGTTCATCCAGGAACTCGGCGAGCAACTCCAGCGGCTGATCGAATGGATCGCCACCCGACAATGTGATCCCTTCGATCTCGCTGACCCTCAAAACGCGGTTTGATAAATCGACTGGCGTGCTCAATTCAAAGTCGTCAGACCGATTCATTTCAGCAGCGATACAACCAGGGCAATCGAACGAGCACCCCTGAAACCAGATCACCGCCCGTGTTCCCGGCCCCAGCGCGCGAGAGCGATCCTGAAACCTCGCGATTCGTAATCCATCTTCTGCCTGATGCATCGTCGAACTCCCCGTCTAATTCGCGTCATCATGGCTCTCAACAACTCTGACACCCTGCTGAAGAATGAACGTCAATCCTTCGATGTCTTGCAACCGACGTTGCAGCATCCGTCTCGCAATCTCGACCGGCAGGCACTCAGAAAACTTGAGGCCGTAAATGGCTGCTTCGTCGATTTGTGGCAGCAAGGATTCCGGGGTTCGCGTTCGCAGATCATTCACTCCCTGTTGAACCGCCGGCAGCGATGCCTCGTGGCCGAAACGCAACGCGAAGCCGTCATGGCTGATTGCAGACTCGATCAACTCGCCCAAGCCGGCGGCCAACGAAGCGTTGGTTCCTGCACCTGCGAATGTCCACCAAGAAATGCTGGCTCCGTCACTGACGATCACGGACTGACTCGGAGCGAGCCACTCGCGCTGCTGGCGAAGTTCTTCGATTCGACGCCGCGCACGATCCGTCCAAAAGGTTCGGTCCTCTCGATCGGTCAAAACGCGCTTGATCGCCTGGGCAACGGAAAAACTTAGCCCTCTCCCGCTGCTCGGCCATCGCGAGCGACCAGAATCATCTGATGGTTCCACATACGCGACACGTCGCGACCAATCGACGTGTTGGACGCGCCATGCGCGGCCGCCCAATAACAACACGTTCGTGCCGTCCCGCCTTCCCATGAATGTCGATTCATCGACAAAACCCAGTTCACGGCGACCACACAAAACGGTGAAGAGCGGTGGCGAAGTGAATACGGAAAGCAACTCCAGAAAATGCCGACGGCCAAACGCTTCTTCGCCTTCGCGTGCGATCGCCAGAATGCCTTCTTCGCTCCACAGGATTTCCTGTTGCAGCATCCATTCCACGATTTGCCGAACGTCTTCATCAGGGATTCGCGCAAAGGCCGAGACGCCGGAAATCCAGGGCTTCCACAAATCTTGCCCAATTCCCTTTTCTTGCAACGTGAGCGCCAGCAGTTGTTGCGCAAGGACATGGTACGGCTCGACTGGCGGCCGTATCGCTTCAACGTAGCCTTGCTCCGCCAAGTCCACGAGCGCCGTGGCTTGGAGCAACGATGGTTCTTCCAGCGTGAGGAACAAGCAATTGCGAACGCTGCCTGGACGTCTTCCGGTGCGCCCCATCCGTTGCAAAAAGCTGGCAACGGCCATCGGACTGTCGATTTGGATGATGCGATCGAGATTTCCGACATCGACTCCCAACTCAAGCACACTCGTGGCAACGATGACGCAGTTCTCGCGTTGGACAAAAGCCTCTTCCGATTGGCGTCGCTCGTCCTGACTGAGCGAGCTATGTGTCACGAAAGTGGTCACGTCGAGTTTCTTGAGAAGCACTCCGAGTTCTTCTGCTTGGGCGCGGCTGTCAACAAATACCAGTCGCTTCTCGCCCACATGAAGTTGCGAAATGAGCTTGGCCGCATTTGTCAGTGATCCGACGTAATCGACTTGAACTTCCGGGGCTGCTGGAGCTGCATCGGTTGGTCTCAACACGCCACGATCCCCACGACACGACCCTGCTAACCACTCCAACAACTGCTCCGGATTTCCAACCGTGGCGGAAAGGCCAATTCGCTGAATCTCTCGTCCGCTCAATCGAGCGATCCGCTCAAGAACCGCCAGCAAATGCCAGCCGCGATCGTCACCGGCAAAGGCATGAACTTCATCGACGATGATCGTTCTCAAGTCCGCAAAGAGACGGCTCGTGTCGATGTGAGAAGACACCAACATCGCCTCAAGTGATTCGGGAGTCGTCAGAAGACAGTCCGGTGGATCGTGACGAATCCGCCGTCGATCAGATTGACCAACGTCACCGTGCCAAATGGCAGAACGACGGCCCAGCAGCGTGCAGTATCTTTCCAACCGCAGATTGAGATTGTTGAGCAACGCCTTCGTCGGGCAGATGTAAAGGACGCTCAGCCCATGCCAGTTCTCGTCCAACATGCGCGAGATGACCGGAAACAGAGCGGCTTCCGTTTTCCCTCCAGCCGTCGGTGCGACGACGATCTGGTGCTGTCCAGCGATGATGGGGGGAATCGCCGCATCCTGAAACGGCCAAAGATCACGCCAACCAAGGCTGTTGACGATGTGGTGCTGAAGCGCCGGATGTAATTGATCGAAATGGCTCATACATCCAACTCGATGTCATTGGCATTCGTGACTCCCATTGCCTGTTTTTCGACGGAGTTCAGCTCCTTCTCGTCGAGTGTCAGCGCGTAATCTTGCCTCGGATCGAAGTCTGAGAATTGGTCAATACGGTCGAGAACATCGGCGACCAGTTTCTTCAGAAAAATGCGCGGCGCGACTCCGATCTTACCGCCGAGCTTTCCAGCGACCGCGCTGGCGAGTTCGTGGATATAGTTGTCGTCGCAATGTGCCGCGATGCGATCTGCTGACTTCGCGTGCTGTTGAAAGATGTCGCGCACCTTGCAGCCGACCTCACAAAGCCGTTCCAGGCTGAACGGCGGCAGTCGGATTTGCGGCGCTCGCGGGTTGTCGAATCGTGCTTCCGTCTTGAAGTCAACGTGCAATCGTTGAGCCAACGGTTCCAACCGCTGGATGCCCTGTGGCCCCTCGTAGAACGCCGTCGTTCCTGTGATGACCAGATAGAGGCCGGGGAATCGGCCTGAATCAATTTCATCGATCAAGCCTCGAAGCGCATTGAGACCTTTGTCGCGCACGTCACTCCGCACGCGCTGAATCGTTTCCACTTCATCTAAAACCAGCAGCAACCCTGGATGTCCCGAATCTCGCAGGACCGTCAACACCCCCTGAAGAAAACTCAATGCACCGAAGTGGTCGATGTCTCCCTTGACCCCCGCAATCCGTTTCGCGGCGGCGGCCACGTTGGGTTGCCCCGCTAACCAAGCCAGAATGCTTTCTGCTCCTGGCCGATCGCCGCGGGCCTGAGCCTCACGATAGCCGCGCAGCGCCGCACTGAAGGTCGGAGCGGTCTTCGACACTTCGGCCAATCGTTGCTCCAAGAGTTCGGCTGTGCGATTCACCAGCGCTTGCTCGTCATTCGCATCAACGGTCCCTTCGGCGAGGACATCTTCTTCCAAGGCGAAAAACCAACCGTTGATGATGTTGTGCAAAGCTCCTTGCGGAGTGGCATCCGTCGAAAGACGCTCCATCAGTCGGCGATAAACGGTTTCAAGCCTGTGCAGCGGAGTTTCCGTCTCCGAGATTTGCACCTCCGACGTGGCAAATCCCAACTTCCGGGCGCGGTCAGCCAACCAACGTGCAAAAAACGTTTTGCCACACCCGTATTCGCCACGAATCGCTTTGAACTGACTTCCGCCACTTTTGACGTTCTGTAACTCCTCGTTCAAAGTTTCATTGAACCGATCCAGACCAACAGCAAATGCATCCAAACTGCTTCGCGGCACGGTGCCACGCCGCAATGCGTCGATGATTTCCTGCCGCCGTTGTGGACTGAGAGACATGGCAACTTTCTAGGCCAATTGAAATTGCTTGAGGAGTAGATCTTGATTGAGTTCGACGGTGTCTGATGTGTCATCGTGGCTCAAAACACTGTAACCATCGACGTTGAGAATTCGCTGGACTTTCGCCAAAAGCCCCGGCAGTCGCAGCATCGGAAAATCAATCGCCAGTGCTAAAGCGGCCGACGTCATCTTTCCACCACGTCGATCAAGCGTATCGAGCAGCTTCGCGATCACATCGTCGGCTGGCAGACCACGACCGCAGACTTGCTTCTGCCGTTCAAATTGTTCGGAACAGATCAACTTGGCGACCCAGCCAATCGCCGGCCCAGAACCATTCCCAGGCGGCGCGGCATCCTCGGCTGCTTTCGCACTAACTTGCGTTCGCTGAACGTCCTCACTCGGAAATGAACACCGTTCGCTCGCCGGTTCTGGCGATACGAATTCGCCTGAAGAAAAACTCTCGCCCATCACCGGTAGCTTGAAAGCCGCAAGCCAAGAATCGAACGCCGCGATTCGCTTCTGCCATTCGATTTCCGAAACTCCATCGTGGCACGCAGCTTCTTCACAGGCCCGTCGAACCGCTGCTGGAACCGGCCGATAGCTTCGAACCACTTCCAAAAGGAGTGCCAGATCGTCCGATCGACGCCGATCAGCTTCACCTGCGTCGAGTTCGCCAAGCACCGCCAACAATACCATCCGGCATTGTTGAGTGATTTTCGATTCGGACAAAAAGTGTGACGATGTCATCTCAGCTCTGTGCCACCTATTCCATGCAATCTGGGCTTCGCCGCGCACAACCATTGATCGACTGGGCCAAGGAAACCAATCCAAGTCCCCTCCACGATAAGCTGATTCACCAACAAACGAAAATCAAACGCTCGATACCCGGCCGACTGCGACATCCGAATGGAATTAAAGCAGACGACTATTCGATGCCCATGCGCGCTAAAGAAACGCACAAAACGCGTCATTATTCAATGAAGGGATAAATTATCTCTTGATGGCCACGGACCGGTGCTGCTCGATGATGGATCTCACGAGCGAAATGGACTGCGACTGACGCACGAACTGTCTGACGAACAGTGACGCGACGATCGTTGTTCGACAATCTGGCGGAGACGTCTGGCCTCGTGGTCTCGGCAATGGTTGCCGAAATCGCGGGGCCTTTTGCTTTGGCATCCGAGAGAGAGGCACACCATGACACAGGCAGAAGTAAATCGCGCGGTGGCTCGCGCGACCGGGGAGAGCGTTCGCACGATTCAGCGGCTGGGATTTTTGATCGCTGATCCCGGCAGTGAACTCGACGATCCCGATGACGAAGAGTTGGGCCCGTACTTGCTCGACTGGGACGAACTGGAGCGCGAACGACTGGAGCGACCGTTGGCCCCGCGAGTCTTGGAAGCGGCGTAAGCACTGCGGCAACGCTTCAACGAATGACAGCAACGTGATCGGCACTCGTGATTCTTCAATCTTCAACACCTTCAGAAAGGACAACGCATGCGTATCTTGTTCATCAACAACGACGGCGGCGGATTCGCGGACCACATTGAGGTCGCGAATGGCACGACCGTGCAAGACTTGTTCGACCAGCAAGTGAAGTCGGGCAAGGCGCACAACCACCTGATCCGCGTGAACCGGATGCCGGTGCCACCGAATCAAGTCTTGCAGGACGGGGACCGCGTCAGCATCACCCCGACCAAGATCGAAGGGGCCTCTTAATCGGATTGCCGGATGGGCCTGCGGGGCGTTTGCTTCGCAGGCCCGTCGGCGTTTGGGAGGTCTTCTTCATGGCTGACAGCAACACCAACAAGATTGAACGGCCGTTGCTCCGAATGGCGACGGCGATTCTGGATTCGCTGCGT
>JAYVSP010000705.1:0-19196 GCA_043775215.1 Planctomyces sp.
GTCCGGGGGCTGACGCCTCCCGGCTCGCCGAAGATCACGCATTCGAGGAGAAGTTTCAGCATGACCTACCGAACCATCACCGTCGCTCGCGATGTTCAAGCCGTCGCGAAGCAATCCGCCGCCGAAGCTCGTGAGCGATTCGCGCGGCAAGGGACGCTGGTTGTGAATCTGTTGTCGTCTCCCGGTTCCGGCAAGACGTCGTTGCTGCAAGCGACCGCTCGGCACTGGCAGGGACGACGCTCGATGGCCGTCTTGGTCGGAGACATCGCGACCGATCGCGACGCGCAACGGCTGACTCCGCTGGTTCCGGCCGTGCAGCTCACGACGGGCGGAGCGTGTCATCTCGATCTCGCGCTGGTGCAGCGCGGTTGGGAGGCATTGGCGATCCCGGATGTCGAATTTCTTTTCGTCGAAAACGTCGGCAACCTCGTGTGCCCCTCGTCGCACGATTTGGGTGAGCACTTGCGGGTGATCGTGCTCAGCGTTCCAGAAGGAGACGACAAGCCCGCGAAGTATCCGAAAGCCTTTCGGACCAGCCAAGTGCTGGTCATCAACAAGACGGACTTGCTGCCCTACGTTCCGTTCTCGATCGACCAAGCCGTCGAAGACGCTCGGCGGATTCAACCGCACTTGGACGTGTTCGCCACCGCCGCGTTGCACGGCACAGGCATCGAGGCTTGGTGCGAGTACCTTGAACGAGCGCGAGAACGGTTGGTGGGGCATTCAATGACGAATGACGAATGACGAATGATGTCATTCGAGCTTCGTCATTCATTCGTCATTCGTCATTCCGCGGGCCTACGGACGAATGGCCCACAGTGACTCGAAACTGCGCAGATACAGTGTCCCGTTAGCGATCGCAAGCGACGCGGACATGGCCTCGCCGAGGTCATTTTCGGCAAGCTTCTCAAATGACTTTCCCGCCTTGATGACGGTGACAATGCCGCCGCGCGCGGTCAAATAGATCTTCCCGTCGGCAAACACAGGTGACGCTCGATAGCGGTCATTGTGGACTCGGTGGAGATAAATTTGCTCCCCAGTCTTTTCGTCCAGGCAATGCACTTGGCCGTCCACCATGCAGAGGTAAACCAAACCGTCGTGAATCAGCGGCGATGGCACATCGGGCGTCTTCGCATGTTTCCACAAATGCGCCGCTGAGTTGTTGGTGATGTCTCCCTTTCCGTCCGGAGTCAACGCGAAAACGGGAGCCCCTTTCGCCGTCGGAACGATCACGATTCCATTGCCTGTGACCGGTGTTGCCACGAACCGCAGCGTCGCGTCGTACTTGGTCTTCACGTTGAGATTGCCACAGCGCCACAACTCGTGACCGTCCGACAAATCATGAGCGACAATGAAGTCCGCTCCATGGCTGAGCAGAAATTTCCGCTGGCCGTCGTCGTACATCGTGGGCGACGCGTACGAATGCTCGCACTCGCCAATCGCGTCACTGGGACGATCCCGCTTCCAAATCTCACTTCCGGTCTGCTTGTCCAAACAGACGACGACTGCCTCGCGCGTCATCGGCTTTCCATCGCCGTGAATCAACTGCAAGTACAGCCGGTCGCCGTCAAGAATCGGAGTGGAGGTCATTCCAAAGGCGATGTCGAACTTGCCGTATCGGTCTTGCAGGTTGAACTTCCAAACTTCCTTTCCGTCGTTCGAGTAGCAGCCCATCATGCCATTGGCCATCATCGCCCAGACGTGCTCGCCGTCCGTGCTTGGCGAGTTGGACGCGAAGTTCCCCTCATCGCCGCGTACATTCTTGTTGCCAGACGACATCACCTGCCGCCAGTTTTCTTTCCCATTCGTCCCGACGCACAGCAGCACCAGATCGCCCGATCCTTGATCGACAGACGTGAGAAATATCCGCTCGCCCCACACCACCGGAGTCGCCCCGCCTGGTCCAGGCAATGCCAGCCGCCAAGCCACATGTTCTGTCTTCGACCATTTCGTCGACGTGTGCTTTTCATTGGAGATGCCGTTGTGCTTCGGCCCGCGCCACTGCGGCCAATTCTCCGCGAAGGTCGTGTTTCCCGCTGCGACGACCAAAACCCATGCGATGACTGCGCATCGAAACAATCGAACCTTCAATGACTTCATTCTGTCTGCTCCTCGTAGTGCAAGCATCCAGCTTGCAACTCTTCCCTCGAACTCGCAAGTTTGAAATTGCGCATTGGTGAATCAGAACGACACGACCGATCGAGATTTCGATGAATCGTTGTACTTGTCACAGAGTAGAGCAGCAACGAAGGATCGAACGCAAACGGCTCTGCTTTTGATCGGATTTTGAGCTATTCACGCGAACTACAAGCACACGGATAGGAAGCCCACACGGATGAAGACAATCCGAGATAATGGGGGTCTGATTTCTCACAATGTTTGGGTCGCATCATCATTTCCTTTTTTTGGAGTGCGGGGATGCATCCTCGCTTTCCTTTGCGGCGGAGCCGCTTTCATTTTTCTCGATTCAGCGAAACGACATCAACGAACAAAAAGCGGCTCCGCCGCAAACAAAAGCGAGGATGCATCCCCCACGCTCAAAATGTTACGGATCGAGCGTCTTGAGGATCGTCTCGGCGACAAACTCATTGCCGTTTGGATTGAGATGCACTCGGTCGCTGGTCAGGATCCCTTTTTCGGCGTTGTCTTTGTTGTTGGTTTTCAAATAGTCGAGGAATGCCTGCCGGAGGTCGCAGAGCGGCAGTTTGAGTTCCTTGGCCAGTTTGCGGGTGATGTCAGAGTACTGGTCGAGCTTCGCGTCGAGTGTATTCGCGCCACCCGTTTTCTCGCCGATGACGCTGGGGGTGCAGAGAACGACGGTCGCTCCCGCGTCGCGGCACAAGCCGATGACCTCTTTCAAGCCGGACTCGAACGCTTCCGGCATTGTGCCCTTCGCCGGATCCTTTTCACCGTGCCAAACGTCGTTGATGCCGATGTAGATGACGACGATTGTTGGCTTCTTGGCGATAACGTCCTTGTCGACTCGCTTTTGCAGGTCGGGGACTTTGTTGCCGCTGATGCCGGCTCCGATGACTTCAATTTTCAGATTGGCGTGCTTCTTGTCCAATGATTGCCGAATCATTGAGACATAGCCGTGTGGCCCGGCGCCGGCCTGAGTGATCGAATCACCCAGAAATACAATGCGGTCCTCGGCCTTCAGTTTGACGGACGGCTCTTCGGCCGTCGCCACGGCAACTTGCATTGCGATCAATCCCAGCAACATCAACCCGTGAGAGCGAAACATGAGCAGCGATTCCTCTGGTGGTAAGTGAGAGCCGTCGAAAACAGCCGACGGCCCAGATTTGCAAATCAGATTAGCGAGACCCTCTGAAGTCCGGAAGTAGCCGAAGTTGTGAGACGTTGTTTCTTGCTGCGGATTTCTCGACGAATTCCGAACTTTCACGAGTTCGGGCATTCGGCCAATTCATTCTGAGAACTCATCTTTGAGCGATTGGCTGCCCAGAGTATGGTCCCGCCCCTTCGGGCTCAGCCGTCTCATGCTCTCGATTTACGGGCCGTCTTCATGCTCCGGTCACATTGCCAATCGGACGTCTGGAATATTCTGAAGTGTGTTTGTTGGCTGACGTCTGTTGGCTGGGCCATGCCATCGCTGGCGGCCGAGCCACGCGTGATCGAGCAGCAAATTCGCGTCTTCAAGGCGTCGGTTGATGGCACGGAGCGGGGCCGGATGACGATGTCGCTCGCCCGCCATGATGACGGCCTCGAAACCATGCGGGGTGAGGCCGAACTGACGTTCAACTTCGTCGTCTACCAATATCGGTACACCTCCGTCGGGACGGAAACTTGGAAAGACGGTCGGCTGATCCGGCTGGCCAGCGAGTCCGATTACAACGGAAACAAGTATGTCTTACAGGCCACGGCCACTGAGCAGGCGTTGGAATACGAGGTGAACGGTGACGCGCGGCGGATCGAGTCCGACGCGTGGCTCACGTCGTTCTGGTGCGAACCTGCCGCGGACAAAGTCGGCCGCAAAATTTTTCTGCTCGATTCCGATAAGGGTCTGCAACGGGCCGGCACTTTGGAGCGGGTCGGTTCCAAAAAGATCCTCGTCGCGGGCCAACGGATCGAGACCACTCATTACCGCATTCGCGGCGATGTCGAAGCCGATGTGTGGTACGACAACGAAGGCCGCCTGGTGCGGCAGGACTCCATGGAATCCGGCCACCGCATGTTGCTGGAACTGAGCAAGATTCGCCGGTAGAGCGGTTGAGAAAATCCAGCTCAATGCTGCGGGCAGCATGCATCTCGATTAACGATTGATGAACAAGGATTGATGATTGTTGAAGTGGTCTGCCTTCTGGCGTGCTTTTTCCTTCAAAAATCAAAAATCCTTGTTCATCAATCGTTAAACCTCCTCAAGCGTCACAGACGCTGCCCATCGTCCTCATGCGACGGGGACAAGCCCCTCCAAGAAGCCTTTGAGTTGCTTACTGCGGACGGGGTGTTGCAGTTTGCGAACGGCTTTGGCCTCAATTTGGCGGACACGTTCGCGAGTCACTTTGAAGATCCGGCCGACCTCTTCAAGCGTGTAGGTGTAACCGTCGCCCAGTCCATAACGCAGCTTGATGATCTCGCGTTCGCGATAGGTCAGCGTTTTGAGGACAATGTCGATCTTGTCCTTGAGCATCTCGCTGGCCGCCGAGTTGACCGGGTTATCGGTTGCGGAATCCTCAATAAAGTCGCCGAAAAAGCTGTCTTCGCTCTCGCCGACCGGCCGATCGAGACTGATCGGATGCCGCGAAATTTTCAGCACTCGCCGAGCTTCCTCAATGCTGACCCCCGCGAACTCCGCAGTCTCCTCAATGGTCGGCTCGCGGCCGTATTCTTGAAGCAATTGTTTGTTGACTCGCCGCAGCCGAGACATCGTCTCGATCATGTGGACTGGAATACGAATCGTGCGGGCTTGATCGGCGATCGCTCGCGTGATTGCTTGCCGAATCCACCAAGTGGCATACGTCGAGAACTTGTAGCCGCGGCGGTACTCGTACTTGTCGACCGCTCGCATCAGGCCGGTGTTTCCCTCTTGGATCAAGTCCAAAAAGCTGAGTCCGCGGTTACGATACTTCTTGGCGATCGACACGACCAGCCGCAGGTTGCCCCCCGACAAGTCGCGCATGGCCTGTTCATATTCCTTGTACCGCTTGTCGATCAGCTTGAGTTTCGCTCGCAAAGTCGCCGGCGTTTCCAGCGTGATTTGCATCAGGTCGTCCAATTCCTTCTGCACATTGGCTCGGTCATCGACCGAGTACTTGATCCGCTGGTCCCGCAAGCTCTTTTCCAACTGATTCATGCGGTGCGAAATCTGCTCCAGTTTTTTGAGTGCCGGCTGCAGGCGCTGTGTGCGGACGCTGAGTTCCTCGACGAGCGTGATGATCTTACGTCGTCGGCGGACCATCAACTGTTCGTGGTGCTTGCGCCGCACCGGCGAGTCTTCGAGATTCAGCCACTTTTGGGCGTCGTTAAAGTATTGCTGTCGCAGCACCTCGACGGTCCGCAGGTTGTGCGGCATGCGGCCGAGGATCTGAGTTTTCTCCAAGCCTTCGGTCATCGACACCTTGATCGTGCGGTCGAACGGCATTTCGCCGACGCTGACCTTTTGCAGAATCTCGATCACCGTCTTGAGAGCGTACTCAGTTTCGAGCAATTGGCGGCGGAAGCGGCGACGTGTGATTTCGATCTTCTTCGCCAAACCGATTTCCTGAGAACGAGTCAGCAACGGAATCTCACCCATCTGCGTGAGGTACATGCGGACGGGATCGTCGATCCGACGGCTCTTCTCGTCGTCCTTGATCTTCGGCTTGAGACGTTTCTTCTCCGCCGGTGACAGCACCGGCTGGTGGTCGTCTTGGACAATCTCCAGCCCGTCCTCCTCCAACAGCATCAGCAGATCATCCAGTTTCTCCGGATTGACTGCCTCATCGGGGAGGTAGTTGTTGACTTGAGTGAACGTCAGAAAGCCACGTTTCCTGCCTTCCGCGATCAGATTCATCAGGGATTCATCGAGCTTATGCACAGGCAGTTCCTTCGCGTACGGTGGGATGTCGGCCAGGGTGTGGGAACTGGAGAAATCCCAAGTTCCAAACCCCAATGTCCAATGAATGTCTCAGCCACAATGTCCAAAAGCCAAACTGAGATCATGTCGGACTGTCATGAGCCAGTTGGCTCAATCACTTGATGCTTGGGATTATGGTTTGCTCGTTCATTGGTCATTGAGATTTGGAAATTGGGATTTGGAAACTCGCAGCACGTTTCTGGTGAAACGCCGTTGCCTGCTCGAGGCGGGCTTTCGCGTTGGGATTTAGACCGGCACGCGATTCCGGTTGTTGGGCCAATCGGCCTTGATTGCGTTGATGCAACTGTTCTTCACGACGCAACCGAATCGGTTCCAGTACGAGCGTCAAATAGTGCGGCACGGTCGCGCCGCTGGGAGCCATCGAATTGTCTTTCAGCTTTTCCGCGATCTCCTTCAAACGAGACTGCTTCTCGATCCACACAACTAATCGCTTGAGAACGACGTCTTCTATCGCCGAACTGATTCCGTCAAACGTCGATATCCCATCATGATCCAGCAGGTCGAAACACACTTGAAGCACTCTGCGCGTCTGCGCGTTGTGGAAATCATCATCACCGATCTCGTGTCGAATGACCTGCAACGTGCTCGGATCGGCAAAGATGATCTCCAACACTTGGCATTCCATTTCGTCCCATTTGTTGAGTGGGCGATCGAAGAAGCTTACACCGTGATTGACGCAGGAACCGTCGACTCTCCATGTTTCGCGGCCAACTGATGGCGGCGGCGCACTCTTAGTCACAGCCGTTGCCTCTGTTCCACGTTGTGGCGTTCCCGCAGCAGCGATGTTGCGGTTCAACAACGATCCGTTCGGGCCAGACGACCGCACCGAACGCAACTCCGACAATCGTTGTTGCACGTCCTGTTCCGTCAGCAGCGTGCAACTCGCCAGCCGGTTGAGAATCGCATGCTCTTTCGATGTCCCACGCAGCTTGTGGACCTTCGACAGAAGTTCCAGCATGCTCGTCAACACGCGATGCCGCGAGTCGATCGACTCCAACCCGTGCCGATTGATCTCCGTTTGCAACTTAAAATCCCACGCTTCCGCCGCGTTGTCGATTTGCTGCCGATAGGACTCGGCGCCATGCGCGAACAAGTACTCATCTGGATCTTGGTTGTCGGGCAGAACAAGCACTCGCAGGTCGATGTTCTCTGACAAGAAGTTGGCCAGAGCCTTTTCGGCGGCCTTTTGTCCCGCCTCGTCCCCATCGAACATCAGCACCAACCGTTCGGCGAACCGCTTCAGCCGCGTGACGTGAGCTTCGGTCAGCGCCGTTCCGCAAACACCAACCACGTTCGTCACGCCGAATTGATGCGAGATCAAACAATCGGTGTAGCCCTCGACGATGACTGCGGTCTTCGTTTTGCGGATTCCTTCGCGAGCGGCATCGAATCCGAATAACAGATTGCTCTTCGAGTAGACTTCGCTCTCCAAGCCATTGATGTATTTGCCGACCCCGGGCTGAGCGAACTGCGGCAGGACTCGCCCGCCAAACGACACGCAGCACCCTTTATCATTGCGGATCGGAAACAACACGCGATTGCGGAAGAACTGGTAGTAGCCGGAACCCTCTTCGCTTTTCTTGACGAGCCGCGCCGTCTCCATTTGTTCGACAGAGAACTTCCCGCGACCGCGAGCCAACAGCCACTGTCCGTCATTCGGAGCGAAGCCGAGCTTGAAAGTCGTGATCGTCGCGTCTGTAAATCCTCGTTCCTTCAGATAGTCGCGTGCCGGCGCGGCCATTTGCGAATCGAGCAAGCAGCGATGAAACTCGTTCTCCGCCCAAGCCAGCACGTCAAGCACGTCGGCTTTCGGGATCGTGTTTTCTTGAGGACGCCCCGCAAACTTCGGCATCTCCAAACCGGCTCGCTTCGCCAACAATTCCAGCGCCTCGCGGAACTCGACTTTATCGAACTCCATCACCCACGAAAAACAGTCACCTCCGACACTGCATGACCAGCATCGCCAAGATTGCCGGTCCGGATTCACGACCATCGATGGATTGTGATCATCGTGAAACGGACAAAGGCATTTGAACTCTCCGCTCTTGGGGGTCAGTGCCACCGACTCTCCGATCAGCGCGACAAGGTCGGTGCGCGAGCGAACCAATTCCTTGAAGTCGTTGTTGGAAATGTCTGAAGACACGATCTCTCCTGTGGTTTAGTTTGGAGCGATGCTACGGATAGTAGCGACCTTGGTGGGAAAACCGTTCGTCCGGTAACGGCAAGGCCAATTGGGCAGAAACAGTGTGGTGAACTCGACAAGTCCTCAAGTGTTCAGACTCGGAGCGGCGTCCCTGCACCTCCCGCGAACGGGGCAACTCTATCCGACGGACGTGTTTGGTCAAGGAGATCGGTCCTCCGCCACCCCTCGCGGCCAAGCACGTAACTCTATATTCCGCAGATCGTTGTCACTCTACGGAACCCGAAAACTTCCCGCCGATCCACAGCCTTTACGGAACCGTTTGTCCTTCGCCCACCGGCACCTTCAGCAAATCTCGCTCGGTGGTCCAAGCTATTGTCAGACAGTTGGGCTGTAGGACTGATGACGGTTAGTTCCAGCGTGCGAGCTGTCGCTTCGCTTCCTCAATGTGTTGCTGCAACAGTTCGGCTTGGTTTTCTGGGCACTCGGCCAGACAGTCGTCGAGCATTTCGAGCGCTTGCTGGCTGCGCTCGCTTTTTAGAGCGATGAAGGCCAAGTCGCGATGCTCTTCGTAGCAACCGGGCTTGAGCGCGACTAACCGTTCTTGAACCAGCCATGCGGCCGGCCAATCCTCCAGTTTGGCGTGCAGCACTTTCAGGTTGTTGAGCATTCGAATCACGATCGCGCGCGCTCCGACCGGTTTCAGGCACGGCTTCAGTTCGGACTCCGGCATATTGGTCATCTCATGCAGGAACCGCAGACATTCTTGACGGTCCAGGATCAGTCCGCCTCCGAAGGCGTCGACGAACATCGGTCCATCGACGGCATCGAAACGGGTCAAAAAATGTTGCGGCGCGGCGACTCCCCGGAGTTCGATTCCCGCCGCCTGTGCGACCGCCATGTACAAAACCGACAAGCTGATGGGGATGCCCCGCTTTTGCGCAATGACCTCGGGCAAATAACTGCTGGCCGGTGTCTGAAAGGCCTGATCGTCACCCCGCAGTCCGTAGGTTTCCGCCATCAGGTGGCAAAGAGCTCGTAACCCGTCCGCTTCGGACCACGCTGCGGCCGTCGGGCCAGCGAGCTCTGCGCCTCGCGCCGCGATCCAGTCCAATGTCTCATCGAATCGCAAGCCGGGATTCGCGTCACGAGCGATCTCCAGCGACACAATTGTCAGGTCCACGTTGCTGTCTCGCACCAGCAGCTTGGAGAACTCGGCATCTTGAGAAAAATCACGTTCGGGAAACATCGTCAGGGCCCATCCGTAGGCAGTCGGGGAAACGCGGGCAATTCTAGGCCCCTGCCAGAAGATTGACACTCCCGCAGCCGAATTCGACAGCCAATCTTTCTTGCCGCAGACGGCGACTTGATGCCGCAAATTCGTGGAAATTGGTAAGCTTGTGTCCCGATCGGCGAACCACTCGCCGCCGCGTTCGCCGGCCGCCATGAGCACCAATACCCTCGACCGAGTCGCGGAGCGACGCGGCTACGAAGGCATCCACCGGCCTAAAAATGTCATGAGCACCAACACGTCAGACCAGATTGACTCAACAACCGCGACGGGGCACGCCGGACGTTCTATATTTGAGCGGTTCCAACGTGCGGTCGGTCCGGCGATGCCAGGCGTTGTGCTGGACTTGGTTGATGCGCTGTCTTTGACCCGGTACGTCGGGCCTTTCGTCAGCTTTCCAGCAGGCGCTGCCGTCGGGATTTGGCTCAGTTCGTATTACCAGATTTCGTGGCAATGGAAATTGATGATCGTTGTGGGTTCGGGACTCTACACGCTCACACCGGGAACGGAGGCGATCCCATTGGCGACGATCTTGACCTGCCTAGGCCGCTATAAGGAATCGGGTCATCGTCCGTTGCCTGAGCGTTCAGCACCTGCGACTTCCGCAGATGCTCCCCAACGAACGGATGTTGTTGATCCGCCGCCGGCGTCAACGATCGCCGAATCATCGGCGCGAGGCGATCGCACGGGGGCCAAGTGTCCGGAGTGCGGTTCAAGCATTCTGAATTATGGACAAGTCGGCCAGCGTTTTTGGCCCAGCGGCGGCAGCGTGTGGGCGAAGGGCCACGAGGTCAACGCCTTCGTCTGCCTGGAGTGCGGCTTCGTCGGCCACTACCTGTCGACGTCTGATCTCGAAAAACTACAACGGAAGCGCGGATGAGGCGATATTGATTGGCGCTCGGAAATCTCAAATCAAAAATCCGCCTTCATTCCACCGTGACACTCTTTGCCAGATTGCGCGGCCGGTCGACGTTGCAGCCACGGAGAACGGCGATCTGATACGCCAACAGTTGCAGGGGGATCGAGCAGACCAGCGGCTGAAGATACTCTTCGACGTAGGGGACGTAGATGACGTCGTCGGCCATTTGGTCGATCTTGCTATCCCCCTCGCAGGCGATCGCGATCACTGGGCCTTTGCGGGCCTTGATCTCTTCCAAGTTGCTCATCACTTTCGGATACATGTGGCCGCGCGGTGCGATGAAGACGCTGGGAGTTTGCTCGTCGACCAGTGCAATTGGACCGTGCTTCATCTCGGCGGCTGGATAGCCTTCGGCGTGGATATAGCTGATTTCCTTGAGTTTCAACGCACCTTCCAGTGCCACCGGGAAGTTGTACAAGCGGCCGAGGTACAGGAAATTCGTGTTGTCGCAGTATCGCTCAGCAACCTCTTTAACTTGATCAAAGCATTCCAGCGTCTTGCGAATCGCGTCGGGCATGGCTTGCAAGTGCGTGATGATTCGCTGGCCGGCGGGATACGACATGTTTCGCAAGCGGCCCAGATACAGAGCCAACAACGTCAGCACAGTGACTTGTGACGTGAATGCCTTCGTCGAGGCGACGCCGATCTCCGGGCCAGCGTGCAGAAAGATGCCGCCGTCCGCCTCGCGCGCGATCGACGAGCCGACGACGTTGCAAATTGCCATCGTTGGATGGCCTTTGCGTTTGCACTCGCGCATGGCCGCCAGAGTGTCGGCTGTTTCGCCGCTCTGTGTGATCGAGAAGACCATCGTGTGTGTGGACAGCGGTGGATTGCGGTAACGCAGTTCGCTGGCGTATTCGACTTCCGTCGGGATGCGGGCGAATTCCTCGATCAGGTATTCGCCGACCAACCCCGCGTGCCAACTTGTGCCACAACCGGTGAGCACAATCCGGTCAATCCGTCGCAGTTGCTGCGATGTCAGATTCAGGCCGCCGAATTTTGCGGTCGCCTCGTCTTCGTCCAAGCGGCCGCGCATCGCGTTCTGGATGGTTTCCGGTTGCTCGAAAATCTCCTTCAACATGTAGTGCTCGAAGCCGCCCAATTCCGATTCTTGCGACGCCCTTTCGAGCACTTGGATACTGAGAGCCTGCGGGCCCGTGTCGCGATGATGCAGTTCCATTCCGTCAGGCGTCAGGACCGCAAGTTCGTGGTCCGACAGATAGACGACTTCTTGCGTGTGACCGCCCAAGGGACTGGCATCGCTCGCGAGGAAGTACTCTCCTTTGCCCATGCCGACCACAAGCGGGCTTCCCAGTCGGGCGGCGATCAGCATTTTGGGAAAATCGCGAAACAGAACACCCAAGCCATACGTTCCCTTGAACTGCTTTAGTGCCGCTTCGACCGCTCGGATAGCCGTCTGCGGGTCTTCCGCATCCTCACCGAGTTTGATGAGTCCGTTAAATTCATGAGTAATCTGATGTGCGGCGACTTCGGTATCGGTATTACTTCGAAACACATGCCCACGCTCTTGCAGATGATTTTTTAGTACCGCGTAGTTCTCAATCACGCCGTTGTGGACGAGCACCACTTGGCCATCGCCGCCAACATGCGGATGCGAGTTGACGTCGTTGGGTTCTCCGTGCGTTGCCCAGCGGGTGTGGCCAATGCCCATCGTTCCCACGACCGGATTGCGGTCGACCAATTTCGCCAATTCCTGCACGCGGCCGGCCTTTTTCCGTACGGCGATCTCACCGTCGTCGGCAACGGCGATGCCTGCGCTGTCGTACCCGCGGTACTCCAACCGCCGCAAACCCTCCAGCAAAATGTCCGATGCTTGCCGAAAGCCTACATAACCGACAATTCCGCACATGATGTACGTGCTCCGTCACGAAAGAGAAACCGTGTGTATGAAGAGAAGTACGGTCCAGGCAGATCGCCTTCAGCCGCGAAGAAGTGAGGGGGAAGAAATCAGGCGGGAGGGAACGGGCGTGGACGGTATCGCAAATTTGTGAATTCGGTCAACAGGTTCTTCCGGCACCCAGATTGGGACTTCGGGGTTGGGATTCTCCATCAACCGGTTCGGGAAGGAGCCCCAACCGACAAATCGTCAACCGATTAGAAAGACGGTCATCGACCTTGGCCCATGGGCACCGATGACCAGCGATTGTTCGATATCGGCCGTCTTCGACGGACCGGAAATGAATCCACCGAACTGACGCGACTGGAACGACAAGCGGCGATATGCCTCGTGCAGGTTGTGGATGACATCCGCCGCATGCACGATGAGGACCAGGTGTTGCGCGATGAAATAAATTGCGCGGTGTTTCACCGCCGCGTCCGTGATCCAAACCGCACCGTTCTCCGCGACCGCGAACTCTCCCCGCAAGACCGCGACGTCGATGTCTTCGGTCGCGTGCGGATCGTCGAACTGGCTGAGATCGACACCGCGGTCAGGCGACTCTGCTTCAACACCCTCGACGAGCGAAACGATCTTGCGAGCCTCCGTCCAAGCCGGCATCAAGGCCAACTCGGCATTGAGCGCCGCGACATCCGCAACGCAAACCGCGCGACCGCCCACCGACTCCAATACGGAAATAAACTGCTGCCGCGGGTCGGCAAACGTGATCCATGCCTGATCGAGGCTCGGCAAAGGAGCCTCCGGCAGAGGATGTCGGCGAATGGCGGAGAGAATGGTTTGTTTGGAGGCGGTCATCGACGTCGCTTTCGTTTCGATTTCTTCTGCACCGTGTTCTTCTTCTGCACCGTGTTCTTCTTCGGCACCGTGTTCTTCTTCGGCACGGTCTTGTCGGGTAGCAGAGCCATTCGCAGTTCGCTGGCACTGGGCAGCTTGCCTTTGAATTCCCGCGGCAATGTATTTGTGAGCTGGTACTCCGCGACGCCAATCGGATTCCCCTGGGTCTTCAACGAAAACTCGACGACCAAGTCATCTTTCTCGGCACAGAGGATAATGCCGATCGACGGCTGATCGCCGGGACCGCGCTCCTTCTCGTTGAGCAGGTTTAAATAAAAATCCATCTTCCCAGCGTGCTCCGGCTCGAACGAACCGAGTTTCAGGTCGATGGCGACCAGCGCTTTGAGGAACCGGTGATAAAACAGCAGGTCCACAAAGAATTCTTTTTGCCCCAGCGCCAGCCGATATTGACGCCCGACAAAGCAGAAGCCATAGCCAAGTTCCAGAATGAAATCTCGTATCCGGTCGATCAGCCCGTCTTCAAGTGCCCGCTCTTTGAGGATCCGCCCAACACCCAGAAACTCCAGGCTGTAGCTGCTCTTGAGCGCCTCTTCGGCCTGTTCGGCTAAGTCCTCTGGCAGCGCGAGCGCGAAGTTGTGCGTCTTCTTCTCCAACTTGGCCCGTTCATAAGCCTTCGCTTTGACCTGGTTGAGTAGCACGTTGCGACTCCAGCCGAATTGGGCGGTGGCCTGGAGGTAGTACAGCCGCGCAGCAGGAGCCTCGACCTTGTTCAACACGAGGATGTGATGACCCCACGGAACTTCTTCCAACATGGCCGGCAGAACTCCCGTCTCTAATTTGGCAACAGCTTGTTGCCAAATTGAGGCTCCGGGCAATTTGGCAACAGCTTGTTGCCAAAATTCAGCCGCGACGTACGTCAAATAAAACTGCTTCATGTTGCGGAGGTTTCTGGGCGAAAAGCCGACCCCTCTGGGAAAGGTCGCCCGTAAATCCTTCGCGATCGTCTCGATGACCGACTCGCCCCAGCCGAGCGTCTTTTGTTTCTCGACGATGCCGCGGCCAATGTCCCAGTACAACAGAATCAACTCGTTGTTGACGACTCGCGCGGCCGACAGCCGCGCAGCCGCGATCCGCTGTTTCAGTTCGCCGAGGAATTCGGCGTACCCGTTCAGGACCAGTGTGGTGCTTTTGGCTTTCTTCATGCCGACTCCTGAATACTATCCCTGCGTTATGTATGTACGAAAATACAATTCTTGTCGATCGTCAGATTAAGATCGACTTCACAACCTCGCCACTGATGTCGGTCAGGCGATAGTGGCGGCCTTGGAATTTGAAGGTGAGTTGCGTGTGGTCGAGGCCCAGGCAGTGCAAGATCGTAGCGTGCAGGTCGTGAACGTGAACTGGGTTCTCGGTGATGTTATATGAAAACTCGTCGGTTGCTCCATGAGTCAGACCACCGCGAATGCCACCGCCGGCGAGCCAGATCGGGAAGCAGCGTGGATGATGATCGCGGCCGTAATCCTCGGCGGTCAGTTTGCCTTGGCAGTAAACCGTGCGACCAAACTCGCCGCCCCACACAACTAGAGTATCGTCGAGCAGGCCGCGTTGTTTCAGATCGAGAATCAGCGCAGCCGAGGCTTGATCGGTGTCGCGGCATTGGCCGCGGATGGCCTTCGGTAGGCCGAGGTGCTGATCCCAGCCTCGGTGAAAGAGCTGGATGAACCTCACGCCTCGCTCGGCCAGTCGCCGCGCCAGCAAACAATTTGCGGCGAACGTGCCGGGCTTCCGAGCATCTGGACCGTACAGATCAAAAATGTGTTCGGATTCTTGAGAGATGTCGGTCAGTTCGGGGACCGACGACTGCATGCGATATGCCAACTCGTACTGGCTGATGCGGGTCGCGATCTCCGGGTCACCGTAGTCATCAAGCTTCAGGCGGTTCAATTCAGCGAGATCATCCAGGACGCGGCGTCGCGTTGAGGAGTCTTGTCCCGGCGGATTCGACAAGTACAACACTGGATCGCCGATGCTGCGGAACTTCACCCCTTGATACCGCGACGGCAGAAAGCCGCTGCCCCACAAGCGGTCGTACAGCGGTTGATCGGCCGGATTGCCCGAGCCGTTCGAGATCATCACGACAAATGCCGGCAGGTCGGAGTTCTCGCTGCCGAGTCCATAGGCCAACCAACTGCCGATGCTCGGCCGCCCCGCGAGCTGATTGCCTGTTTGGAAAAACGTGATTGCCGGGTCGTGATTGATCGCCTCGGTGTGCATCGACTGGATGAAGCACAGTTCGTCAGCAACGCTCGCCGTGTGAGGCAACAGTTCGCTGATCGACGCGCCGCTCTGACCGTGTTTCGCGAAACGAAACATTGACGGAGCGATCGGGAAACTGACTTGCCGCGAGGTCATCCCGGTTAGCCGCTGACCGCGCCGGATTGACTCGGGCAACTCCGTCGCGCGGAGATCAGCCAACTTCGGCTTGTGATCGAACAAGTCCATCTGCGACGGAGCGCCGGATTGGAACAGGTAGATCACTCGCTTGGCGCGCGGCGGGAAGTGCGTAGCAGCAGCGCTCGCCCCGGCCGTGGGTCCGGCAGCCCTTGAGTCATTCGCCAAAAGCGAAGTCAAAGCCATTGAGCCCAGCCCCAAACCGGCCGATTGATGCAGCCAGTGACGACGCGAAAGAAAAGGTGCGGCCGTTGTCATCGCGAACCACTTTCAGGTGAGGTCAACCAAGTCCTGCTGCATCCACGTGACGGTAGGCATCACAGACTCCTCAAATCAAGAGTGCCGATTCTCCGTCGCACGGCTGGCGAGTGCCGCGTCATGACTAATGGCACTTACCTTTGTTGCGTTTCGCTCAGCTTAAAGGGACAGCTTTTTCTGTCGGATCCGCGGGATATCGCTGAGGTCGTCAGCGTGCTGTCGCCAACTGTGCCCGATAAAACTCCAACGCCTCGCGGTACTCGGCCAGTTCGGCGTCGCTGAGTACGTCTTTGTTGCGGGCAAGTTCTTCTTCGCACCGCTGAATCAAATAGCGGACTTGATCGCGAGTTGGACGCACTGGTGAGTCCTCGAACTGAACGAAAGCCGGTGCGGAATGAGCAAAGCGAACACGGCCGTTGGGCAGTTTCTCGAAGCATCGCACGGCGAACCACATCGAATCTTCATAAAGGAACTGTTCCGAGAATTCGTTCATGAAATACTCGCCCGTTTGTTCAGCAGGGCGAATGACTTTGAGGATTCCGTTGCTGCTAATGAATTCCATACGGTCCAATGGAAATTGACTGACGACCGTACCTTCGATGGAAAACGCTCCCGCAAGACCTCGACGCCGTGGCTTCGTTTCGGAGAAACCAAACGGTTTCTCGTTCGTTGTCAGCATCAGCATTGGCCCAGTCGTCACGAAGCTGCGGCCTTCGTTGAGCCGCCTCAACCACAGTTCCGGCGTGAACTTCTCTTCGCCCAGATCGACGTAAACTCGGTTGAAGCCGGCCGACACTGGGTGGACACCGTTGGCCGTGCCGGCGGTCGGACGCATTCGCAGGCCGCAGTTGAGCAGCGCGTAGTACTGCTCCCAGCCGAAGTGCAGCCAGCCGAGTTCGGTGAAGCCCTCGTTGTCGGTTTCAATGCGCGGGTTGTCGCGCCAGTTGTTTTCCAGCGTCCAGGACTTGAACGCGAACTCGGTTCGCCAAATGTGATTGTTCGACAGCGGATACAGATCCGCTTTCATCACCGGAGCAATCATCGGCGTCCAGGCCCACGAATGCTTTTCGAGATCGAGCAACGCCCCTTGCCGATGAGCTTCCTCGGCGACAGCTTTCACCGGTGGAATGCCAAGCTTCAACGGTTCTTTCTGACCAAGAACCAACACTGCCCCGAGCGTGTGCCGTTTCGCGCCGACCGAAAAGATTTCGTACTCGGTGTTGAATGGCACGATCGCGTGCGTCGGATCGGCGAAGATCGGCTCCGTCGGAATCGGGTTGGGATCGACACGGCCTTTCTCCGGCAGCGTGTGAGAGACCTGCACCCATTGCGTCATCGGAAAGGCAATGTTGAGATCCTCGGCCAGTACCAGATTCGGCATCTCTGCCAGCGGCCGATGGACGTGCGTATCGCCGGAGTACCAGCCGCGCTCGGCCATGTTGATCCAACGTTTGAGCTTGATCGTCACATCCACCGGCTTGTCGCCGACTTCGACATCTTGCGTCGCCGTCAGGTACTCCTTTCCGCGTTCAACGATTAGCGTGTACTTGCCCGGAGGCACTTCCGCGACGAACGGATGAGCGGACAGCGTTGTGTGTTTCTCAACGCTCTTCTCGCCGCGCGCACGATCGTAAATCAGTGCCGAGCCTTGCGGGTCCGCCGACTTCGCAAAGAACCATTTCGTTCCGTCCGCCGACTGAATGTAAAGCCGAGCCGGAAGCAATCGGCCCGAGTCGGCGTCGCGAATTTCGCCATGCAACCGTGGGCCTGAATCAGCAGCAGCGGCTACATGACCAGCCGAGCAGCAGACCGCGATGATGACGGAACAGAGAATTAGCCGCATGAGCAACGACCACCTGTTTCGAGTGGGGCGACACATCGCGCACATCTTCGCGGCACGGAGCCGCTTTCGTTGCGCTGGAATCCGCAGCGAGGCCCAACGAAAAAAAAGCGGCTCCGCTGCAATGCAAAGCGGTGAGGCATCACCGCACTCCAAAAATCGCGGCTACTTCTTGTCTTCCTTCTTCTCCTCGGGTTTCTTTTCGTCTTTCTTCTCATCCGCTTTCTTTTTCTCTTCTTCGGCTTTTTTCTTGTCTTCTTCGGCCTTCTTTTTCGCTTCTTCTTCGGCCTTTTTCTTGGCCTCTTCCTCGGCTTTCTTTTTCTCTTCCTCAATCTTTTTCTTGGCTTCTTCTTCTTTGGCTTTGACCTCGGCTTCGGCCTTGCGCACGGCTTCTAGTGCTGCACGCTTCTTGTCGAGAGCGATGTCGGGCACGAGCTTCACGGTGGGCGCGGCGGCCTTGAATTTGGCTTGGCCTTCTTCGGTCACCTTGGTCTGCCAGACATACAGCGACTTCAGTTTTTTCAGCCCGGAGAGCTGTTGCAGCCCCGCATCGGTGACCTCGGTGCCATACACGTTGAGGTACTCGAGATTCTCCAATCCGGCCAAGTGCGCCAGTCCCGCATCCGTGATCTTCGTCTCTTCCAGATTCAGCCGAACGAGACTTTTGAGATCTTTGAGATGTTCCAGCCCTTTGTCCGTGATCTCTTTCTTGGACAGCTTCAGCGAGTAAATGACACTCGCCAGCGGTTTGACGGTCGCGACTTGATCGTCGCCGATTTTGCCATCGGCAAGATGAAAGGCCACCTCAAGGCGATTGTCATTCTGAGCGACCTGCATCACTGATCCGCCCGCCTTCTTGATGGCGGCGACGGCGTCCAACTCCGCTTGAGTCGGCTTGGGAGCTTCTTTGGGCTTGTCTTCAGCGGCGAGCAATCCGCTGCCAGACACAATTGCCAGCAGCATACAGAAGACGGCGTGGGAAAATTGTCGCATGGGAACTTCCTCCTGTCACAACGGTAAAGAGCGTTGACGAGACAGTCGGAGATTCTAACAAGCGAGGGAACAGGAGACAGGGATCAGCAGGCCGAAGACAACGGGGCCGGCTGATTTCCGCCAAATCACGGTGTTGTTCTTGGACCGATTCCAACGAGGCGAGGCCTCTGACCGAAGGGTCCACCGACCAAGGTGTCGAGGTCTTGCTCCCATCCGTGTGGCGCTCTTATCCGTGTGGGTCGGCGTTTTTTGGGATCGGTCAAGCTCTGGCAACGCAGTCCCACACGGATAAGAAGGCCACACGGATGGGAACTACTCAAGTCCCAGAACAACCCCATTTTTATCTTACTCTTCTCGCTCGCGTGTGACGCACACAGGCAGCGATTGGAACTCCGATGGCGAATGCAGTTCGGCCCGAAGGGCCGCCACTCGAAAGCCCAGGGCAACGCCCTGGGGAACCGAAGACAAGGAAACTCCAGCCCTGAAGGGGCGGCACA